>DSDB01000552.1 GCA_011057845.1 Phycisphaerales bacterium
CGGCGGCGGCAAGGTCGAACTCCACGGTGTCGGCTGGGAGGCCGAGGCCGACGTCGAAATACCCGAAGACGCCGTGGTGGAAGTCCTCGACAAGAAGAACATTACGCTCAAGGTCAAACGGATGTAACAACCCGTGACAAACGGCTTGGTGAATCCCGTAATGAAAGGAGACTTGATATGGTTATGGCGGCCGTGATCAATCCGTATACTGTTATTCTGATTCTGATTATCGCCTTCGCTCTGATAGCGGTCCTGACCTCCATCCGCATCGTCCCGCAGAAGACCGCCTTCATCATCGAACAGCTCGGCAAGTACCGCGCCACGCTCGAAGCGGGCTTTCACCTGCTGATCCCGCTGATCGACCGCGTGGCCTACAGGCACACGCTCAAGGAGCAGGCCATCGACGTCCCGCCCCAGGCGTGCATCACCAAGGACAACATCGCCGTGGAAGTCGACGGCATCCTCTACATGATGGTCGTCGACCCGCAGAGGGCCTCCTACGGCATCAACAACTACCAGTTCGCGGCCGTTCAACTCGCCCAGACAACCATGCGAAGCGTCATGGGAAAGCTCGACCTTGACCGGACCTTCGAGGAGCGAGAGACAATCAACAGCGTCATCGTCGACGCCGTGGACAAGGCATCGGATCCGTGGGGCGTGAAGGTTACCCGCTACGAGGTCAAGAACATCATGCCGCCGCCCAGCATCAAGGACGCCATGGAAAAGCAGATGCGGGCCGAGCGGGAAAAACGCGCCGAGATCGCCGTCTCCGAGGGCGACCGCCAGGCCCGGATCAACCGCGCCGAGGGCGAGAAGCGCGAGATGATCGCCCGCAGCGAAGGCGAAAAACAGCGCCGCATCAACGAGGCCGAGGGCCGCGCCATCGAGATCGAGCGCGTCGCCCAGGCCACCGCCCTGGGCATTCGCCAGATCGCCTCGGCCATCAATGAAGAAGGCGGCGTCGACGCCGTGAACCTCCGCATCGCCGAGCAGTACCTCCAGGAGTTCGGCAAACTCGCCAAGACCAACAACTCCGTCATCATCCCGTCGAACCTCTCCGACATCGCCGGAATGATCGCCGCCGCCAAAACCGTCATCAGCCAGAGCAGCAACGCCGTGAACCCGCCGACCCCGCCAAAGGCCTGACCCCGGGGGGCTGGCGGCGCAAGCTGGGGATCAGGGGCATGAGTGAGATGGTCCGCTTTATGTGCGGCTGTGGCCAGAAGGTTAAGATGCCCGCACGCTACGCCGGCCGAGTGGGCCGCTGCCCCCGGTGCAACCGCCGACTCATCATCCCCGCATCCTAATGCAGGAAGTGGCGTTTGCCGGTGAAGACCATGGCGATGTTGTGTTTGTCGGCCGCGGCAATGACCTCGTCATCCTTGACCGAGCCGCCGGGCTGGACGATGGCGGCCACGCCGTTGGCGGCGGCGTTTTCGACGTTGTCCGGGAACGGGAAGAAGGCATCCGAGGCCATGACGCTGCCCTGCGCATCGGCGCCGGCGTTCTTGAAGGCGATCAGCCCCGATTCGACGCGGTTCATCTGACCGGCGCCGACCCCGACGACACGGCGGTTCTTCACCAGGACTATTGTGTTGCTCTTGGTGTGTTTGGCCACCAGCCAGGCGATGCGCAGATCCTCCATCTGTTCCCTCGTGGGACGGGCCTTGGTGGGATAGGTCAGGGCCTCCGGCTCCCAGCCGACGAGGTCCCGCTGCTGCACCAGCAGGCCGCCGACGATGCACCGGACGTCGTATTCGCCCGCTGCGATTCGGGACCTGTCGATGGGGCCGGTTTCGATCAGGCGAACGCGGCTGCCCCAGCTCTTGAGCGTGCGGATGATCTCGACGGCCTCGGGCTCGAAAATCGGGGCGATGATGACCTCGGCGAAGAACCCACTCGCACCGCGGGCCTTGCCGAACCGGCTGTAGGATTCCATGATGGTCTGGGCCAGCTCGACGTCGACGGTGCGATTGACCGCGACAATGCCGCCGAAGGCGCTGACGACGTCGCCCTCATAGGCCTTGCGGTAGGCCTCACAGATGTTCTCATCAACGGCGCAGCCGCAGGGATTGAGGTGCTTGACGACGACGGCCGCCGGGGCGTCAAACTCCTTGACCAGCTCAAAGGCGGCGTTCGTATCGAGCAGGTTGTTGAAGCTGATGGGGGTCCCGCCTTCGAGCAGTCGGCCGCTGCCGACCGACGTCTCGCCGGCGCCGGCGAACTTGTAATAGGCCCCCGCCTGATGGGGATTTTCGCCGTATCGCAGGGCGGCCGCCTTCGTCGCGGCCAGGGGAAGCCGGTCGGGAAAGCGCTCGCCCGCCCGGTCGTTGAGGTACCGGGCAATGGCGGCATCGTAGGCGGCCGTCAGGCCAAAGGCCGCCCGGGCCAGTTCGGCCCGCAGGCCCGCTGAAACCGCGCCGCCGGTCTTTCCCATCTCCGCCAGGACCCGGTCATACTGGGATGGATGCGTAACCACGGCGACGAACCGGTGGTTCTTGGCCGCCGAGCGGACCATGCTGGGACCGCCGATGTCGATGTTCTCAATGGCGTCCTCCAGCGTACAACCCGGCTTGGCGACGGTCTGCTCGAAGGGATAGAGATTCACGCAGACCAGGTCAATGGGCTCGATGCCGTGCTTCTTCATGGCGGCGACATGGTCGGATTTGTCGCGCAGACCCAGCAGGCCGCCGTGAATCTTCGGGTGCAGCGTCTTGACGCGGCCGTCCATCATCTCCGGAAATCCCGTGACGGATTCGATACCGACGACCTCGATGCCCGCCTGGGTCAGGGCCTTGGCCGTGCCGCCCGTGCTGATGATCTTCACGCCCATGTTGGCGAGCTTGCGGACAAACTCCACGACCCCGGTCTTGTCGCTGACGCTGACCAGCGCGGTCTTGACTTTCACCTCCATATATGAACTCCTTCTCCTTTACGGCATCATTTTTGCGGAACTATGCTTTCAACGTGCGGGTCGGATGCACATGACACGGCCTCGTGTGTCGCCGATGTACATCCGGGCGTCCTGCGTGTTGCTTGCATACAGGTCGACATCGGCCATGTTCACGGTCAGGACCTTGCGGGCCCCGGCGTTGTCCATGACGACGAGCGTCTTCTGGGTGCTGATCAGATAGGCGCGGCGGGCGGACTCAGCCAGCAGGTCGAGGCCTTCCGGGAGCTTCCAAAGGGCCTTGCCCGACTCGCGGTCGATAGCGGTGACGCCCTTGAGGGGACCGTATTGGTAGACGACATTGGCGGTGACGCGCGGGCTGGTCTTCGGAATCGAACCGATTGGATGCTTCCATACCAGGCGCTTGTTGGTGATGGTCGGGCAATCGACGCGGTAGACATGCGTGTCGCCGCAGGCGAAGAACAGGCTGTCGCCGCTGCGGACCACCGGGCCGACGATCCCTTCGGCGAACTGCATATCCCAGAACTTGTAGGGACGATCCGGAGCGAAACTCATCAGATAGCCGGCGTTCGTGGCGAAGACGACATAATCGTCGGCCGCGACAACGGACGTGATGGCGGACTGTGCCGTGCCGGCGACGGTGAAGAGTTCCACGAGGCTCTCGGCCTTGACGACGTGGACGCGGGTGTCCACGCCCGGCAGATAATAGTGCGATTCGGTGCGGGCCACCGGGCAGATCAGGCCGTAGTCGGTCACGGGCAGGGTCCGGGCAATGGTCCCGCTTCCGGGTTTGATCTCGAGGATACTGTTGCCGATGACGGTGATCAGGACGTCCTCGAAACGGTCGAACCCGAGCAGGGGAAACCCGACGGGGGCGATAGACTTGGCGAAAACGACGTTACCCTTGTCGCCGCCGAGGGCGGCCAGGTAGTTGCGGTCGCTCAACGCGTAGACGCCGCCACCGACGCAACTGAGGGTCTGGAGCTTCTCGCCGGGCCGGATGGGCAGAACCGTCTCCCAGACGATCTCGAGTTTGGCGGCGCCGAGCAGTTCAGGCGAGACCAGCCATCGCGGGGCGTCGGCCGCGTGGGCCGCCGGGGCAAGGCCGCCGGCCAGGACGATGGTCCACAAGAGGGATGCCAATAGCGCGATCTTGTGCATTGCAGAAGCTCCTCGCAAAAACGCTGTTTTTTTCACCACCGTCGCAGCCGCCGCGGCCGGGCCGGATCAGGGCAACTCGACCAGCTCGGCCAAGTCAACATCGTGCTCGGCCTCGAAACGCTGCATCTGCTCGATCCGCTCGATGTCGTCCTTGATCCGGGTGGCCAGTTTGAAGATATACGGCCTGCCCGTGAGCCGGTTTCGCAGGTCATCGAGCATCGGATCCCACGAGCCGCCGTACAACTGGGCCTTGAGCACAACGAGCATCCGGTGCTCGTCGGACAAACCGTCCACGTAGGCCTTTACGGCCTTGGGAACCGCCTTTTTCGTGGTATGCTTATTACCGACCCGCTCAGTCATTCAGAATCCTCGACAGGCCGAAAAGCGCTTCACCTGAGCACGAATTGCCCCCGAGGATAGCGGCAGAGGACGGTTTTTGCAAGATATTTTCGCAAAATAGGCCCCCCGCGGCTCCGCCCCTGCCCCGCATCAAGCCCGCCCGGCCACTCTGGAAAACCACAAACGCAAAGTTGAAAACCCAAAACCACAGCCCCAGACTCAAAACGGCGAAGCGAGCAGCAAGCAGCAGGGGGTAGCAGCCCTTCGCGCAGCGAAGGGATGGCCCGTGGCAAGGGCGTCCAAGCCACGCCACCGGGCAACGGCAAACGCAAAACTGAAAACCCAAACCGATCCGCATTCCGCGACGTGCACATCCCCCCTGGAGGGCGCCGGCGGCCAAGAGTCCTTCTGGATGCCTGCCTGCGCAGGCATGACAGGGTCGTGGCCCGCGTGCAGACATGCTACGTGTTGCCCTTGGCACGGCCCCACCCCGGAGCAAGGCTTGGGGTTTGAGGCTGTGGCTTTGCGTTTTGGGCTTTGCGTTTTGGCTTCATCCGGCAACCCGGCTAGGGCGTACGGACCCTCTGCCGGGCAAAGATGTCGAGCAGGGCGCGCCAGAATCCGTCGGAACCCTCGGCCTTGAGGAGCTGCTCCCGCAACGGCGGGCGGCTCATCGCCATGCAGATGGCCCGCAGGATCTGCAATTGGGCCTCCGCCTGGTCCACGGGCGTCAGCACCAGGAAGATCAGGTGAGTGGGCTTGCCGTCGGGAGAGTTCCAGTCAATACCCGAAACGGACCGCCCCACCGCAATGACGGGGCTTCGCAGGCTCTCCAATCGAGCATGAGGGATCGCGACGCCCTCCTCCACGGCCGTGCCCATACCCTGCTCCCTCGCGAGCACCGCCGACGTCAACTCGTCCTTGCCGGGCAGATGCTCCTGTCGGCCGACCAACTCGCACAGTTCGGCGATGGCCTCGTCGCGGGCGGCCGCCTTGAGTTCGCCCAGCACCCCGCGGCGAAGCACGAACTCCTCGACACTGACCTCCTTGCGCCGACGCAGCGCCCAGTTCATCCACGGCCCCAG
>DSDB01000675.1 GCA_011057845.1 Phycisphaerales bacterium
GCGTACTTCTCGCAGAAATAGTCGCCGAGGCAGCCGTCGATGACGATGCGGCCGTTGAGGGTGGCCGGGCTGGTGAAGACCTCGCCGTCGGGCAGGTTCATCCAGCGGCCGGGCTGGATATTGCCGTCGCTGACGAGCCATTTGAGGGCGGGGCTGAAGGCGGCGGTGAAGTCGCAGCCGCGGTCGGTCGTGACGGTGATGGATTTGGCGTTGCGGACGGCCTCGTGGACGAGGGCGCTGATCCGCTGGATCTCGCGGTAGTCGGTGCACATTCCGTCGGCCATGATTTGCGGAGTGATGCCAATCATGTGGGCGTGGCGGAGGCGGGGATTGGCCTCGATGGCCTTGAGCATCTTCATGCGGAAGCTCTGGAGTTCGCCGGCCGCGCCCTGGGCGGCGTAGATGCTGACATCGGCGTCGGCCAGGGCGTCGGCCATCTCTTGCGGCCAGTCGATGGGGCGCGGGCCGAAGTCCTCCATGATGAAGCACTTGACGGGTCCGGTGATGGCCTGGACGGCGGTCTGCAGGGCCCGGCCTATTTCGAGGGTCCGGCGGTCGGTGATGATGACGGCCCGCTCGCCGGGCTGGACCTTGAGGCAGTTTTCAACAGCCTGGTGGACGCCTTGTTCGATGGTTCCCATTTCTCATCTCCTGCGAAAGATGTACTTTAGCCACAGATTACACAGATTTTACAGATTTGTTATGAATCGCTCGTG
This sequence comes from Phycisphaerales bacterium, assembly GCA_011057845.1. Lineage (GTDB taxonomy): Bacteria > Planctomycetota > Phycisphaerae > Sedimentisphaerales > Anaerobacaceae > UBA2266. The sequence goes on from DSDB01000675.1 coordinate 717, forward strand.
GGAAGCCCGCTTCCGGGGTTCCTGCCCGGTTCAAGGACCAGATGCTTCGCTTCGCTCAGCATGACAAGGTATGGGCTCGGCATGACGGAATACGAGCTGCGCATGAGGGGATGCAGACATATCAGCGTGGCGGGTCATTGGGGGTCTTGTGAATTGGGGCGGCGGACGCAGCGGAAGCCGTAGATGTCGTAGCCGAAGCAGACGTCGGTGTAGCCGGGGCTCTCGTTGTAGCGGTAGGCGCTGCGGCAGGCGTCAGCGGTGAATTTCCATGCCCCGCCGCGGACGACTTTGGTTTCGCCCGTGTCGGGGCCGGTGGGGTCTTGTTGGGGGGATTGCTCGTAGTAATCGACTTGGTAGAAGTCGTTGCACCATTGCCAGAGGTTGCCGATCATGTCGTAGAGGCCCCAGGGGTTGGGCTTCTTGCGGCCGACGGGCTGCGGCCGGCCGGAGGCGTTGGCCTGGAACCATGCGTAATCGCCCAGCCGGGAGGCGTCCGGCCCGAAGAACCAGGCGGTCTGCGTGCCGGCGCGGCAGGCGTATTCCCACTCGGCCTCGGTCGGCAGGCGGTAGCCGTCGGCGGCGAAGTCGCAGGTCCACTTTTCGATGTCGTAGCAGGGTTCGAGACCCTCCAGTTCGGACCGCTTGTTGCAGTAGCGGACGGCGTCGGACCAGCGGACCTGTTCGACGGGGTTGTCGGGGGCCTTCCAGCGGGAGGGGTTGGCGCCCATGACCCGTTCGTAGTCGGCCTGAGTGACGAGGTGGACGTCGATGTAGAAGGCGCTGAGAGTCACTTCGTGCGGCGGGGCGTCGATCTCGCCGGGCTCGCCCATGGTGAAGGTCCCGGCCGGCAGGAGGACCATCTTGACGCCGGATTCGGTCTGTTGGGCGTCGGGGGGGCTCTGCGCAGAAGGCTTCTTCGCACAGCCGGTGAGGGTGGCGGCTGCGGCGAGAATGGACAGCATTGAGACAGTGTGTTTCATTTGGCCAAGTCCGTGAGTGTCAAGATGATGTCTTATGATGTTCCGTGATATTGGCGCCGGCAACCGCGTGGGCAAGAACGGCACTTGCCCACCCTACATGTTCGGTTTGTCCGCAGAGTTCTGTAGGGTGAAGAGCTGGATTCGCATTCCGTCGCCTTCGGCGACATAGATGTTGCCTTGTTTGTCGACGGCGATGGAGTGAGCCACCTGGAATTCGCCGGGGCCCGTCCCCGTTCGGCCGAATTGTGCGAGCACCCCACCGTCGCGGTCGAGAACGTAGACGCAGTTGGATTGCCCGTCGGTGGTGTAGATGCGGTTCTGGTCGTCGAGGGCCAGGCCGAAGGGCTTGCCGACGTGCGTCCACTGTTCGATGTATCGGCCGTCGAGGTCGAATAGCTGGATGCGGCGGTTTTCGCGGTCGGCGACGAGGACGCGTCCGGTGCGGTCGATGACGATGTTGTGGACGACGTCGAACTGGCCGGGCGCGGCGCCTTTCGTGCCCCAGGACTGTTTGAGTCGGCCGTCCGCGGCAAACCGCATGACACGGCTGTTGCCGTAGCCGTCGGCGATGTAGATGTCGCCGTTGGGGGCGACGGCGACGTCGGCGGGCTTGTCGAACTGGTTGTCCGCCGGGCCGCTGTGCCCATCCGTCCCGAGGGTCCGCAGGAGCCTGCCGTCGAGCGTAAACTCCATCACGATGTGGCGCTGGCGGTCGGTCACCCAGACGCGGTCACCGAAGATGCGCAGGCCGTGTTTGTCCGCGAAGCCCTCGCCCCATGCGTCGACGACCCTGCCGGCGCCGTCGAAGACGAGGACCCCTTTGTCGCCCTTGCCGGCCGTGGCATAGACCCGGCCCTGGTTGTCCAGGCCGATGCCGAGTATCTTGTCCAGTTCCGTGCCCGTGTGCGCCGCATCCCAGACGGCCGTCGGCTTGTACATAAGGGTCTCCTTGTGGTTCGATGGCAAGTCCGGTCGGCAGCCGGCTATCCATAATGTTGTGGCGGCCGACGCCGGGAGGGCGAGCCAGGTCATTACAGGCAAGCGCCTCACACGTTCGCCGCCCGGATTCTTCGCTTCGCTCAGAATGACAGTCATGGTCTTGGGGGTTGCTTCACTCAGGAAGATGCCTATCGTCACGCAGCCGCCGCTCAGTAGTCGGCCCAGATTTCGTAACCGTCGGGGTTTCGCAGACACTCGCGGCAACGGGCGCGGATCTCCCGGGCGATGGGCAGGAACTCCGGTCGCGTGGCGCAGGACCGGCCTGCCTGCTGAAAGGCCAGGCGGGTCAGGCGGTGACACTGGGCCAGCAGGTCATCCTGGGCCCCGCCCATGGATCTCCACTGTTCGCCGAGTTGAAGGCAGGACTGGAGGTTGTTGGCGTCTTTCTTGAGAGTCAGGGCCTTGGTCCGGCGGACGAGGTCGGCCATGTAATCGAGGGATTTGACCAGTTCCTTGCGCTGCTCCTGTTCTCTGGGGATCTGGGCAAGGATGGTCTTGAGTTCATTGACGAATGCCTTATCGGCCCCGCAGCGGTCGAGATAGGCGATGGTGTCCCGGACCATCTGCATATACTGCTCGATGCGGCCGATGTGACATGTCACGAAGAAGGCCATATCGTCGACAATGCCCTGGACATCATCGGCGTGTTCGGCCTCCTGCCCGGCCTTGAAGACCGCTTCGATGGCCTCGGTGCCGCCGCAGGTGCAGGCGCGGCGGACGCCGGCGGCGCCGCGCCGGTGGTGGGTGCGGAGCATTCGCCCGGCGGGGTCGAGGATCGTGTCGGCCAGTTCGCGGCCCAGGGTGCATTGGATGACGTCGGCGGGATTCATGATGGAGGGCTGGGCGGCGCCTTCGAGGAAGTAGACGATCGATTTGCCCTTGGGCGGTATCTTCTTGGTCATGTGGTAGACGGCTGTATCGCCGTCGAACCATACGGGGTACGTGTAGGAACCGAAAGCGCCCCGCCAGACGGTGCCGCCGGACGCGCGGAACGTATAGCGTGTCTGGACGCCCGCCTCATCCAGTTGGGTAATCCACTTGGCGCCGAAAGGTCGGCGCCAGTCGCTGCGGACCGGCTTCTCCAGATGGCCGGGCCCGAAGATCTCCTGGTGCCAGATGCCGGGAGCCTCCAGGATGGCCAGGGATAGGCTCTTGCCGTTGTGGTCGAAGTAGATGCGGTCGAAGGCGGCGTCGGGTGCGGCCGTTCCGACGCGGAGCGCGGCTTGTTGTTGGGCCGCCGGCCAGGTCAGGACGAGCATCGCGTCACGGCCATGCAGGAGCCCGACAAGAACGTTCTTGGCGGGAACCGTCATGGGTTTCTCGGAATTGTGACCGCTGGGTGAGAGGATAAGGTCGTCGGCGATGAAATCCGGCGCCACGGCGTAGGCCACGTCGGTTTCGATGTCGAGAGACGCCATCTTTGGGCCGGGCTTGAGGGTGATGATGGGCGTGTTGTCGAAGTGCAGGAGCATCGACACGGCCGGGTCATCGGGGGCGAACACGACCTCGACGACGACGGCATCAGGGCTGTTGCGGATGAGGCGGACTCGGTGGATGGGGGCGTCCTGGCCGCGCGGTCGGATTGCTGCCCGTCGGGTGGAACCAGTGTAGATGGCGATGGCCTGGCCTTTGGGGCCCAGGACGGCGTCAAAATGGTCATTTGTGACGACCGTGTCGGCGGAGAACTCGTACTCGCGGCCGTAGTAGCCGGGATCGGACGACGCCTTGGGCGGGTCCGATTCGAGCGTCATAAGGTCGGTTGGGACGGCCTTCCACTGGCTGCGGCTGCCCAGGTCAGGCGCAGCCGGCAGGGGGGTTGCGGTATCCCAGACGGTCAGGCTTGCGGCCGCCAGCGGGCCGGCAGGAGCCAGGGCGATAAAGACAAACGCAACGGCCAGGCAAAACCGGCGCCGGCGGGCATCACGTTCGCTGAAACCCATACGGTAAGTCCTTTCAGAAACGCCAGTTAACGCGGGTTATCTTATAATCCCGACCGGCCGACTGCAACAGGGGGGCGAACACGACAGGACTGGGCGATACAGGACTCGAACCTGTGACCTCACGGGTGTGATCCGTGCGCTCTAGCCAACTGAGCTAATCGCCCGACGGCGTCAGGGCCCGCATTAGACGGCAGTGCGTGGCGTCTGTCAAGGGAAAATCGCTGAAAAGGGAGCATAGCCGGCGACGAAGTCAGGGCAGCCACGGGGGGTTGCCCCTACGGGTGCGGTGTCGGAGGGCTCTTGGTCGAGATGAGGTTGATGCGGCCGAGCTTGACGCCCTTGAGACTGAGCATTTGTTCGCCCATGCGGTTGATTTCGGCCACCTTGCCGCGGAGGATAATGACCTCGAGGCAGTCGTGGGCGTCAAGGTGGATGTGGGTGGCGCAGATGGTGTGCAGGACGTGGGAATGCTGGAGGCTCATAACCTGCTCGATTACCTTGACGCAGTGGTGGTCGTAGACAAGGAACACGGCCGCGATGGCCTCGGATTGGGGGTCTTCAAGCTGTTCGGCGCTGAGGCGCTGGCGGATGAGGTCGCGGATGGCCTCGGAGCGGTTGGTGTAGCCCTGGGCGTTGATAAGCTCGTCGAACTGGGCCAGCAAGGGCTTGTCCAGCGATACGCCGATACGTTCGATCTGCTCCACGGGTCGTCTCCTGGCATGTTGATATAGTCAAAGGGCGGCCCAAGGGCCTCCATTGGGCGGAATCTTAGCAGGGTCGGCGGGTAGGAGCAAGGGAGCAAGGAACTGGAAACTCAAAGCTGAAAAGCCAAAACCACAGCCC
>DSDB01000150.1 GCA_011057845.1 Phycisphaerales bacterium
CGGATTGTTAAGATGGGAAGACTTTGTGGGTTATGACGGCAGCAGTTCGGCTGCGATACCCAGTTTCGTGGCGACATCCAGCGTGGGCCGGCCCAGGCAATACACCTTCACTGTGCCGGGAATAGTCGTCCCGTACCGATTGACATAGGCCCGCACGGTCGAACCGCTGGTAAAGAGTATCCAGTCGATGTAGTTGAAGTCGGTATCGAGGCCCTCGACCTCGATGTTCTCATACATGATAACCGGCTCGACGAACGCACCTTCTGCCGCAAGACCCTCAGTAATAACATTGCGAGCGGTTCGGGGCCTGACCAGCAGCACCCTGGCCCCCTTGACGCCCGCGCGGGCCAGCTCGGCCACGAGCCCTTCGCTGGCTTCCAGCTCCGGTTGAAGGTCCACGAGTATCCCGTCTTCGCGGAGTCTGGCCGCGGTCGTCTGGCCAATGGCGGCGACCTTGCACCCGGCCAGGGCCCGGCTGTCCAGACCGATGGCGTGCAGCCGCTCGAAGAAGAACTTCACCCCGTTGGTGCTGGTAAAGAGCACCCAGTCGAACTCGGCCAGTCTGCCAAGCACCTGGTCGGCTTGGCTGTAATCGCTTATCGGCACAGGATTTATGAGCGGCCGATGGACAATCGTGCCGAGGTGCTGGTATCGCCGCGGGTGCGTTCCGGGCAGGTAGATCCGGGGCTTGCGGGCGAACCAGCCCAGCTTGTCATCGAGTTCCACGACCCGTCCGACGATGAACACCGCCGGGGCCCGCAGTTGCGCCTTGGCGGCCACGTCCAGGAAGTCCGCGAGCCTGCCCTTGACGACGCGCTGGTCATAACAGGCGCCCCTTTCCACGGCGGCAATGGGGGTCTCCGGGGCCCAGCCCTGTTCCAGCAGCGCCTGGATAATCTGGGGCAAATTGGCCACTCCCATCAGGAAGATGACTGTCCCGGCTTTTGGGATATCGAGGTCCTGCTCCTGCTGACGATGGCCCGTCACAATGGCCACGCTCGATGTGTAATCCCGGTGGGTGGCCGGGATGCCGGCGTAGCACCCGGCCGCGATGGCGCTACTGATACCGGGCACGACCTCGAATTCGATGCCCTCATCGTAGCAACGCTGGGCCTCCTCGCCCCCGCGTCCGAAGATGTACGGATCGCCCCCCTTGAGCCGCACGACGATCTTGCCTTCTTTGGCCTTCTCGATGATCAGGTGGTTCATCTGGTCCTGGGGCAGCGTATGTTGGCCGGCGAACTTGCCGACGGAAATCACCTCGGCCCCGGGTTTGGCCAGGTCCAGCAGTTCCGGCGGCATCAGGTGGTCGTGGAGAATGACGTCGGCCTGCGAGATGAGCCGACAGGCCTTGAGCGTGATCAACTCCGCATCGCCGGGCCCGGCCCCGACCAGATAGACTTTACCGTAGGCTTTGCTCATCGAATACCCCTTGTCATCCGCAAGGCATTGTGTTATGTGTGTGTAGCACCGGCCGGGCCCCCGGTCAAGCGAAAACGCCCGCTCCACAAGGACTCACAGCCAGATGGACGATCTCGACCGCAGGATACTCCACGCCCTCCAGCACGATTTTCCCCTGGAGGAGCATCCCTACGAGGTCATCGCCGCCGGGCTGGGCAGTCCGGCCGAGCGGCTTATCGAGCGGGTCCGCAGGCTCCTTGACGACGGCGTCATCCGCCGCATCGGAGTCAGCTTTGATTCTCGCAAGTTGGGCTTTCCGAGCACCTTATGTGCCGTGCGGGTGGCCGCCGAGAGGGTGGAACGTGCCGCCGAGTTCATCGGGCGCTACCCGGAGGTCACGCACAGTTACCTGCGGGACCACCCGTTCAACATCTGGTTCACGCTCATCACATCCAGCCAGGAGCGAATCACCGAAATTCTGCAGGAGATTGCCGCCGCGCTGGACCTGGCCCCGGCCGACGTGTTGAACCTGCCCATGAAGACGGTGTTCAAGCTCGACGCCCGGTTCGACGCTCAGACCCTTCGCCCCGCTGGGGGTGACAGCCGCTAGCGGGTCCCGGGGCCGCCGGGCCTTCCGGCTGGGGCGTCGGTGGTTAGAGGGTTTCTATAATTGTTGAACAAGGGCGGCTCTTTCGGGTATACCAGAACACAAATTCAACCGTCGCCTCAGCGTATGGGTGACGAAGGGTTACGTAAACGATGAAAAACCCCAAGCTCGTTAAGGGCGCGATTGCGGTGCTGGTGATAGGACTGGCGCTGGGCTATCTGATGTATGAGGCCATGCGTTCGTCGTGGAAGTACTATTACTCCGTCGATGAATTCGCCGCGCGGGACGCTGAGGTCGGGCAATTCAAGCTCCGTTTGGCGGGCAGGGTCAAGCCCGGGTCCGTCGAGCGGGACCTCGAGAAGGCGCAACTGTCCTTTGTGCTGGCGGGTTCGCACGCCGAGTTGCCCGTCATCTACGCCAGGGGGGTCCCGGACAACTTCGGCGAGGGCAAGGAGGTCCTGGTGGACGGCCGGGTCGATGCACAGGGGCGGTTTGCGGCTGAGAAGCTCATGACCCAGTGCGAATCCAAGTACAAGGCGAAGCTCGACGACGAGTGAACATGGTTGAACTGGGGCACTTCTCACTACTGCTGGCGCTGTTTCTAAGCGCCTATGCCATTGTCGCCGATTTGCTGGGCCTGCGGCCCCGGGCGCAGTTGACCGCCGCGGCTCGAAACGCCACTATCGCGGGTTTTCTGGCCCTGACCGTGGCGATGGCTGCATTGTGGACGTTGCTGCTAAAGTCCGATTTCAGCGTCACTTACGTCGCCGAGCACACCGCGCTGGACCTGCCTGTGGCGTATAAGTTCAGCGCGCTGTGGGCCGGGGCGTCGGGCTCGCTGCTGTTATGGCTGTGGTTGCAGGTGGGCCTGGTCGTATGGGTGTTCTGTCGCGATCGGGGCCAGCCGCCGTTGTTCCTGGCCGGGGCGCGCATCCTGGCGAACCTCGTCAGTGTCTACTTCCTGTTTGTCCTGATCTTCGACAAGCATCCGTTCGACCTGTCTATGGTTACCCCCGACGATGGCGCGGGCCTCAATCCCCTGTTGCAGCATCCCGCGATGGCGCTGCACCCGCCTACGCTTTTCGTGGGCTATGCGGCGTTCGTCATTCCTTTTCTATGGGCGCTTGTGGCCATTGTGGACCGGTCGCCGCGGGCGGTGGAGTTCTTCATGCGGCGGATCGCGGCCTGGATACTCTGGGCGTGGCTGTTCCTGACGGTCGGCATTGTCCTTGGGGCCTGGTGGGCCTACGAGGAGCTGGGGTGGGGGGGCTACTGGGCCTGGGACCCGGTGGAGAATTCGTCGCTGCTGCCCTGGTTGACGGCCACGGCGCTGCTGCACTGCGCCCGCATATACACCGCCGGCAGCGGCATCGTCCGGTGGTTGATGTTCCTGAGTCTGACGACTTTCAGCCTGTGCATCTTCGGCACGTTCCTGACGCGCTACAGCCTGGTCTCCAGCGTGCACGCCTTCCCCGAGCCGGGCCTGGGCATCCTGTTCCTGGTGCTGCTGGCCAACCTGTGGCTGATCGCGGGCGTGCTCGCGGTCGTTCGCATCCGCCTCGGCCGGCCGGAGCCCCCGACCGACGGCCGCATGACCCGCTGGATTTGCCGGCACAACTGGCTCATGCTGGCGCTGGCGTTCGTTATCTTCGTCGGGACGTTGTTTCCGTTTTTTAGCAGCCTGCTGTCCGATCATAAGATCGAACTGGAGCCGGCCTATTTCACCAAGATCACCGCACCCGGCGGGTTGCTGCTGCTGCTGTTTATCGGCATCTGCCCGTATCTGATCCGCTCCGGCCTGCGCGCCGGCGTGCGAACCATCGCGGGGGGCCTGACGGCCGCGGCGGCGGTGGTGGCGTGGGTTGTCTATCACAGGCTGGCCGTGGCCTGCTTTATTGTCTGTGGCTACGCCCTGGCCAACCTCCTTGCGGATGTCGTCGCGCGCCGGCGTTCGGCAGGGCCGTGGAACGTGCGATGGATCGGCGCCCGTATGGTGCACCTGGGGGTGGTTGTGGCCTTCGTCGGCATCGCCGGCTCGGGCGGCTACGATACCGAGGAGCACAGGGCGATGCTTCCCGGCGATACCGTCGAGGTCGGCTCCCACCGCATCACTTACGACGGGCTCGAAGCCGAGCACGGCCCCAACTTCACGGCGGTCGCGGCCAACGTCACTATCAGTCGGGACAATCGCCCATTGGGTCGACTGCGGCCGGCCCTGGCCTTCTATGGGGCATCGGACAGACGCACCAGCAGCGAAATCGACGTCCGCCGGACCCTCGGCGGGGATCTGTACCTGGCCCTGACGGAGGTGGACAACGCGACGCAGCGGATCAATATGACCATTCTGATCAAGCCTCTTATAAACTGGATATGGATTGGAAGCATTGTATCCGCCCTTGGCGCGGTGCTGGTGCTGGGCGCTCTGTACGGGCGGCGGAGCGGCCGCGCCCCGGCGGCGCAGGAGGATGAATCGTTAACGTCAACGGAAAGTAGTCAGGTCCCGCATTGAAAGACGTCATCCGCACCAGTCTGATTCTGACCCTCTTCTCGGTGGCCGGCGCCGCGGGCGAACCCAACGCGCCGCCGTCCGTGACGCTGACGGTGACCGTAGTCAACGCCACCGCCGGTGGAACGTCCATCGCCGGCGACAGGGTCGTCGTGGGCATTTACGAACACATGAATCCGCGTGAGACGCTGGAGGCGGCCGCCGATGAACAGGGCAACGCCGTATTCCCGGACATCGCCACCGGTCCCCGGACCGTGGCCCTGCCCCGCGCCCGACACGGCGACATGATGTTCGGCGGTTCGCCGGTTCTGCTCAGCGGCGGCGGGCCCCATGTCTCGGCCTCGGTCCGCGTGCATGATGTTTCGACCGACCGCTCGCCGCTTGTTGTCGGGACCCATCACATATTCGTCAAGATTCACGGGACCCGCGTTCGCGTGACCGAAGATATGAGCCTGAAGAACCCGACCGACAGGGCCATCAGTTCGGACCTCTACGATGAGCAGGGCCGTCCGGTCGTCGTGGCGGTCGAGCTGCCCGCGGGCTACCACGGCCTGCGGACGAGCGGCTATCTGGAGGAAGGCGAGGTGGTCGCAACCGACGACGGATTCTACGACACGATGGCCATGCCCCCCGGCGAATATCAGCTCACCTTCGCCTACGACCTTGACATCAACGGTCCCGCGGTCTCCATCCGTCGGCCGGTCCACCATCCAACGGCGAACCTCATCGTCCTGGCGGAATTGACCGAGAGTCTGAGCATCACGGGGCTTGACGAACCGCAGACCGGGCCTCTCGGCCAGGACGGGCGACCCATCACGTTCCACCGACGCTCGGACCTCAAGGGCGGCGACGTCGTCGAATTCGCCGTCGAGGGCTTCCGTGTCGGGACGTCGTATACGAGCCAGTGGGTGGC
>DSDB01000332.1 GCA_011057845.1 Phycisphaerales bacterium
GCCAAACTCTTGCCCGTCGACCCCAGGAGACAAACGGCATAGTGCGGGCTTAGGCGGCATCATAGAGGACCTTGCCTGGATATGTCAGTCCGTTTGGGTCTTCTGGACCTTCGCCCAGGTGTCTTTGAGTGTGACGGTGCGGTTGAAGATGAGCTTTCCCGGCGCGGCGTCGGGGTCGAGGCAGAAGTAGCCGAGGCGTTCGAATTGGAAGCGGTCGAGCGGTTTGGCGTCGGCCAGGGAGGGCTCGACCTTGCAGCCGGTCAGGACCTTCAGAGAGTCGGGATTGATGCCCGCGGTGAAATCCTCGCCCTCTGGCACATCGTCGGGGTTCTCTCTTGTGAACAGGTGGTCGTAGAGGCGGACCTCGGCGTCCAGGGCGTGCTCGGCGGAGACCCAATGCAGGGTGGCGGCGACCTTGCGGCCGTCGGGGGCATCCCCGCCGCGGGTGTGCGGGTCGAAGGTGCAGTGCAGTTCGACGACCTCGCCCTGGTCGTTCTTGATGACGCCGTTGCACTTGATGAAGTAGGCATAGCGCAGGCGGACCTCGCGGCCGGGCGCCAGGCGGAAGAACTTCTTGGGCGGTTCTTCCATGAAGTCATCGCGCTCGATGTAGATGACACGGCCGAACGGCACTTTGCGGCTCCCGGCGGCCGGGTCCTCCGGGTTGTTCACGCAGTCCAGCAGGTCTTCGACGTTTTCCGGGTAATTCGTGATGACCACCTTCAACGGCCGCAGCACCGCCATGACGCGGGGGCTGGTGCGGTTGAGGTCCTGGCGAAGGCAATGCTCCAACAGGGCGAAATCGACGGTGCTGTTGAACTTATTGACGCCGATGACCCTGCAGAACTCGCGGATGGCCGCCGGCGAATACCCACGACGCCTCATGCCGCTGATGGTCGGCATCCGCGGGTCGTCCCAGCCGTCGGCCAGTCCGTCTTTCACCAGCCGCAGGAGCTTGCGCTTGCTCATTACGGTGTAGGTCAGGTTCAGCCGGGCGAATTCGATCTGCCGCGGATGGTAAACGCCCAGGGCGTCGAGGAACCAGTCGTACAGCGGACGGTGGTTCTCGAACTCCAGCGTGCAGATCGAATGGGTGATCCGTTCGATGGAGTCCTCCAGACCGTGGGCCCAGTCGTACATGGGATAGATGCACCACTTGTCGCCGGAGCGGTGGTGGGAGGCGTGGAGAATCCGGTACATGACCGGGTCGCGCATGCTGACGTTCGGGTGGGCCATGTCGATCTTCGCCCGCAGGGTCCGCGAGCCGTCCGGGAACTCGCCCGCCCGCATCCGCTCGAGCAGGTCCAGGTTCTCGTCGATGCTGCGATTGCGGTAGGGGCTGTGCCTGCCGGGTTCGGTGAGGGTGCCGCGAAATTCGCGGGTCTGCTCGGCGGTCAGGTCGCAGACGTAGGCCTTGCCCGCCTTGACGAGTTGGACGGCGTATTCGTACATCCGGTCGAAGTAGTCCGAGGCGTAATACAGGTGCTCGCCCCAGTCCCAGCCGAGCCAGCGGACGTCCTGTAGAATGGAATCGACGTACTCCTGCTCCTCCTTTTCCGGGTTGGTGTCGTCGAATCGCAGGTGGCACCGGCCGCCGGGGTTCTCGGCCGCGATGCCGAAATTCAGGCAGATGCTCTTGGCGTGCCCGATGTGGAGATAGCCATTGGGCTCCGGCGGAAACCGCGTCACGACGCGCCCGCCCCACTTGCCCGTCTTGTTGTCATCGGCGACGATCTGCCGGACGAAATCCAGCCGCTGCTCCTGACCGTTGTTATTGTCTTGCGCCATAGTCCTTACACCTGGTCGGATTAAACCGGGTCCACCTCAGCATTGGGCTACCACATTCAGGGGCACTGATTGTACCACAAGGCCCGGGGGCGGCAAGTATTACCCGCTACGAGCAACATGACGCATGGCCTTACAGGTTACGAGGTCTACCGGCCGGCCGAGCCGATCCTCAAGGAAGAACTTCAGAGCCATGTAGGCGTCGAACGTCGCCTTGCCTTCGAAATCCACGAGGATGTCGACGTCGCCGCCCGGCCTTCTACATAATCCAGAAGGCCGAGGAATCCGGCGAATTGACGCCGGGCAAGACCATCCTGGAGCCGACCAGCGGCAACACGGGCATCGCCCTGGCGATGATTGGAGCCGCCAAGGGGTACAAGGTCCATCTGACGCTGCCTGAGCACCATGCTCTTCCGCTCGGCCTGTGCCCAGTGCCCGCCGTAACTCGCCGGGGGACGACAGACGACGGACGAGGGATGCAAGATGTTGCCCCTTTGCAGCACAGGGGCTTCAGGCCTGCCCATCATGCCGAAATCCGCGTTGCCCGGACCGTGTGAACCTTGACAGGGGCCGGCCCGTGCCGTATCGTGGCGGTTTCGGTATCCGGACCTCTACAGGGATTCGCAATCTATGGCCGAGAAAGTCGTAACACGTTTTGCGCCCTCTCCCACGGGGTATCTGCACGTAGGAGGGGCTCGAACCGCACTTTTTAACTGGCTCTGGGCCCGCCACAACGGCGGCACGTTCATCCTGCGCATCGAGGATACGGACCAGAAACGTAATACCCCCACGGCCATGCAACAGGTCATCAACGACCTGCGGTGGCTGGGCATCGACTGGGATGAGGGGCCCCAGGTGGGCGGGCCGAACGGCCCCTATTTGCAATCGCAGCGGCGTGATATCTATGACCGTTACGTCGAGCGGCTACTGGACGAGGGCAAGGCCTACTACTGCTTCGAGACAACCGAGGAACTGGATGAGCTGCGCCAACAGGCCAGGCAGGACTCCGGCGGCTTCGCCTATCAGCGACCGGCCGAGTTCCCGACCCGGGCCCAGGCCGAGCAGGCCCGCGCGGAGGGTCGGCCTGTGACGGTGCGTTTCGCCGTTCCGCAGGACCAGCCGCTGGTCGTCCGCGACATCGTCCGCGGGGTCATCAGCTTCCAGCCGGGCGAGATCACCGATTTCATCATTCAGAAGAGCGACGGCTTTCCCACGTACAACTTCGCCTGCGTCGTGGACGACTACCTGATGCGCGTGACCCACGTCATAAGGGGCCAGGAGCACCTGATGAATACGCCCGGCCAGCAGGCCCTGTGGACGGCCCTGGGCTTCGGGCCGCCGCCCCAGTACGCCCACATGTCCGTAACCGTCAGCGATTCCGGCGGCAAGCTGTCCAAACGCGAGCGGCCCAATACCCTGCGAGAGGCCCTTAAGACGATGGCCGATCTGGACCGCGAGGCCCTGGCGAAGGTCGGCGGTATCACGGTCGAGCAACTGGAGAGTTTTCTGGCCGGTGAGAGCACGCCGGATATGCCCGCGATTGGCGCAATGGCGGCCCATCTCGGTGTGCACCTGCCCGAGATCAACATCGTCGATTTCTTCAAGAGCGGCTACCTTCCGGAGACGATGGTTAATTTCCTGGCGCTGCTGGGTTGGAACCCCGGCGACGGGCGGGAGATCATGCAACTCGAAGAACTGACCGCCGCGTTCGATATCGCCCGCGTCAGCAAGTCCAACAGCCTTTTCGACCGTAACAAGCTGGCGGCCTTCAACACTGAGCACATGCGGCGGGTGGACAAGGACCGTCTCCTGGGGCATTTCAAGGCCCATCTGCGGCAGGTCGCATCGCCGCTGGCCGCGGCCGACGATGCGACCCTGGCCCGTATTATCCGAATCGCCGAGGGCGCCCAGAGCCTCGAACACCTCGACCGCAAGAGCCGATTCCTCTTTATCGACGCCGACGCCATCGAGTTCGACCCCGCGGCCGTCAAGAAGGTCCTCCAAAAGCCTGGCGCCATGGAGATGCTGGCCCTGATTCGACAGCGTCTGGCGGCGACGGATGAGTTCACCGAGCAGAACCTCGAAGGGATGCTCCGCGGCCTGGCCGAGGACAAGCAAGTCGGCCTGGGCAAGGTCGCCCAACCCCTCCGCGTCGCCCTGTGCGGAACCACCGTCAGCCTGCCGATCTTCGACTCCGTCCAGATGCTCGGCAAACAGAACACCCTCGCCCGAATCGACGCGACAGTGGAGCGATTTGGCGAACACACATCGTGATACAGGAGAACAGAGTGTCTTTGCTTGTTACAGGTTCGATTGGGATTGACACGGTCAAGACGCCGCATGGGGTCAGCGAGGAGTGCATCGGCGGGGCGGCGGTTTATTTCAGCATGGCGGCCAGTTTCTTCTGTCCGGTACGGTTCGTGGGCGTCATCGGCGATGATTGTCCGTTCGACCTGGCCAAGCTCTTTTCCGGCCGCAACGTCGACCTGGCGGGCCTGGAGATCCGCCCCGGCAGCAAGACCTTCCGGTGGATGGGCACGTACCACGAGGATATGGACAGCCGCACCACCGACTACGTGGAATTGAACGTCCTGGGCGAGGCCCCGCCGAAGGTCCCGGCGGCCTTCAAAGACAGCCGGTTCGTCTTCCTGGCCAACACGGCCCCCAAGCTCCAGCACGAGTTGCTCGACCAGGTCGCCGAGCCGGAGTTCGTCGCCGCCGACACGATGAACCTGTGGATTCAGGGGCACCTCGACGAACTCAAGGCCCTGCTCAAACGCATCGACTGTCTGATTATCAACGAGGATGAGGCCCGGATGCTCGCCGGGGATCAGAACCTCATCGCGGCCGCCCGGAGGATCCTGGGCATGGGGCTGTGGGTCGTGGTCATCAAGAAGGGGGCGTCCGGATCGCTGGTGTGCGACGTGGACGGCAATATCTTCGTCCTGCCCGCCTATCCGGCCGAGAAGGTCGTGGACCCCACGGGCGCCGGCGACAGTTTCGCCGGGGGGCTCATGGGCTGCCTGGCCGACAGCGGGCGCAGCGACTTCCAGACCCTCACCCGCGCGGTGGCCTATGGAACGGTCGTCGCCTCCTATACGATCAGTGATTTCTCCCTCAAAGGCCTGATCGGCACGTCGCGCGAACACATCGAGCGGCGCATCGAACGACTGCGAAAGGTCACCAGTTTCTGACGGGGCGCCTATGCGGGTCTTCATCGCCATCGACATTGACGAAAGCATCCGACAAGGCCTGGCCCAACTCCAGGCCGACATCCGCCGCGCCGCCGACGTCCACAAATCCGACGCCAAGTGGGTCGATCCGCACGACATGCACCTGACGCTCAAGTTCCTCGGCGAGATCCGAGACAACGAATCGGTCGAGGTCTGCCGCATCACCGAAGAGGCCGCCGCCGGGCACGACCGGTTCGATCTGGATATCGAGTCCGTCGGGGCCTTCGGGACGCGGGTGCTGTGGGTGGGCGTCGGCCGCGGCGCCGATCGCCTGGCCCGCGTGCAGAGCGACCTGGAGCAACGGCTGGCCGAGGCCGGCTGGCCACCCGAGAATCGACCCTTTACCGGCCATCTGACGCTTTGCCGGATCCGCGCCCCGCGGGCGGGCAAAAAACTTGCCGAC
>DSDB01000065.1 GCA_011057845.1 Phycisphaerales bacterium
CGAGTCGCTAACCCAGCGACTCGTACATTTCCCAGACCCTGTCGGCGTCCTTGACGATGAGCACGGAGCAGGCGGCGCTGCGCATGGCCCGCTCGGCCTCGTCGTAGAACTCATCCCGACGGCTGCGGATATGAGAGACCTCGCCAATGACCAGCAGGTCCACGTCGTTGGCGTTGATGGCATCGATGATTTCCTTGTGAACGCTGCCCTTGCTTTGAATCTTTGTGACGGGGACGCCTTTCTTGAGCCCCAATTCGTTGACGTAGTTGAGGTACCGTTCGGCGTCGGCTTCCATGTCGTGCTCGTACTCCAGTTGCTCATCGGCCAGGAAGATGCGGGCCTTGAGCAGGTCTTCGACGGCGCGGGTGTTGACGACGTAGCAGGCGAATAGGTCGGCGCCGGTGGCCGCGGCCAGGCATATCGCGTACTGCGCCGCGGTGACCGACTGTTCGGTCCCGTCGATGTAAACCATGATTTTGCGAATCAGGCTACTCATGACGCTTCTCCATCGCTGCGGTTCGTTTGGCGTCCAGGTTCTCCTTGACGATCTTCATGAGCATCAGCATATCCCGCTCACTCTGTTCGAGGCGGCTCTCGATGCTCCTGAGGCCCTCGGTCAGGTTGGGGATGGCGATCTTTTCCAGGGCGTTGACCTTGCGGATGGTCTTCTTGACCTCATTGGCCAGCCGCAGAATGGAAATCTTCAGTTCGGACAGCTTGCCGAGCAGTTCGATGGCCTGCTTGAACGAATCCAGGGCGCTGTCGATCCAGAAGCTGGTTCCCATGGGACTGAAATAGGGGGGGCGATCCCGATATTCGGTGTCTACGACGGGCAGGTTGACGCCCATGACCTTGCGGTATCGCACGTCGATTTTTGTTGAGATGTTGACGGCGCCGATGAGGTATTGGACTTTCAGGCGGCCCATATCGAAGACGGCCTCCTCCAGGGAGCGATAGGCCCTGGCCAGGGCCGACTCGACACGCTCCTGATAATCGGCGGCCTGATCGACCAGCGAGAGCAGTTCGATGATCAGGATATTGCGTTTCTGATCAAGCAGTTCATAGCCCTGTTGGGCGAACTTGAGATCGCTTCTCAGTCGCAGGAGATTGGTCTTTGTAGGTGCGTAGTTTGTCGTCGGCATGGCTTATATCGTATATCGTCGTTCGCGCGTCGTATGTCCCTTAGCCACAGATTTCACAGATTATTGAACTGTGGCTCGTGGCTTATGCTCTTATGCTCTTATGCTCTTATGCTCTTATGCTCTTTCTTACTTTCCGTAGAACTTCTCGATTTCTTCTTCGGTGATTCGGTGCAGTTCGTCGGCGGGCAACATACTGAGGACTTTCCAGCCGATGTCAAGGGTCTGCTCGATACTGCGCTCCTCGTCCTTTCGCTGGGAGACGAATTGCTGTTCGAACGCTTTGCCGAAATCGAGATACGTATGGTCCAGGGGCGTCAGCTCCTCCTCGCCGATGACCGAGGCCAGGTTGCGGACGTCCTTGACGTAGCTATAGGCGGCGAAGAGCTGGCTGGCCAGATGGGGGTGATCCTCGCGCGTCATGCCTTCGCCGATGCCGTCTTTCATCAGGCGCGACAGCGAGGGCAGGCCGGCCACCGGGGGATAGATGCCTCGGCCGTCCATTTCACGCTCGAAGACGATCTGGCCTTCGGTGATGTAGCCGGACAGGTCCGGCACGGGATGGGAGATGTCGTCGTTGGGCATGGTGAGGATGGGCAGGGATGTGATGGAGCCCTTGCGTCCCTTGATCATGCCGGAGCGTTCGTACAGCTCGGCCAGGTCGGAATAGAGGTAGCCGGGATAGCCCTTTCGCGAGGGGATTTCGCCGCGGATGGTGGAGATTTCGCGGAGGCTCTCGCAGTAGTTGGTCATGTCGGTCATGATGACCAGCACGTGCATATCCTCGTTGAAGGCCAGATGCTCGGCGAGGGTCAGGGCGGTTCGCGGGGTGATCAGCCGTTCGATGGAGGGGTCCGAGGCCAGCGAGAGGAACAATGCGACGTTCGAGAGCACGCCGCTTTCCTCGAAGGAGCGGACGAAGAACTGGGCGACATCGTGTTTGACGCCCATCGCGGCGAAGACGACGGCGAACTCGGTCTCGGAGCCGCGGATTTTGGCCTGGCGGGCGATCTGGGCGGCCAGCTCGTTGTGGGGCAGGCCGTTGCCGGAGAAGATGGGCAGCTTCTGGCCGCGGATGAGGGTGTTCATGCCGTCGATGACGGAGATGCCCGTCTGGATGAAGTCGCGGGGGTACTGGCGGGCGGTCGGATTGATCGCCATGCCGTTGACGTCGAGGTCGAGGTCGCTTCGCGGGGCCGGTCCTCCGTCAATGGGGTTGCCCAGGCCGTTGAAGACGCGGCCGAGCATCTCTTTGGACACGGAGATGGTCAGGGGCTTGCCGGAGAAGCGGATTCTCGTGGACGGCAGGGTCAGGCCCGCGGTGCCTTCAAAGACCTGGACGACGACCCTGTTCGTGGACGACTCCAGAACGATGCCCATTCGGATGTGCCCGTTCTTGTCCACGCATTCGATCAACTCGCGGTAGCCCACGGGGTGCGTCTTGCTGACGAAGATGAGCGGGCCGTCGATTTTCTCGACGCCGATGTATTCACGGGCCGACAGAAGACGCCTGTGCTTCAGATCAGGCATGTAAGGCCTCCAATTGATCCATGGAACGGCCCAGGCGGGCCTCGATCTTGTCCAGATCGGACAGATCGTCGTTGGGTACGGAGAATTTCATTTTGATGATGTCCTGGTAGACCTTCATCTTTCGCAGTTCGACGAGGGTGGCGCCGGCCTTGATGACATCGCGGCCGCGTTTCCAGTATTCGACGATGATATGCAGCATACGGGCCTGTTTGGGGACGACGGAGAACATATCGATCTTGTCGTAGGCGTTCTGCTGGAGGAAGGCGTTCTTGAACAGGGTGCAGACCTCGATGATGAATCGCTGCGTGTCGGGCAGGGCGTCTGGACCGACGAGTTTGACCACCTGCTGAAGCCGCACTTCCCTCTGGAGCAGGTCCATGATCTCGGTGCGGTCGTCGAGCCAGGCGGCGCCCACCTGTTGCTCCCACCAGACGGCGATGTCGTTGAGATACTCGCTGTAGCTGTCCAGCCACGAGATGGCGGGGTAGTGGCGGGCGTTGGCCAGGTGGCGGTCGAGAGCCCAGAAGCAGCGGATGAAGCGTTTGGTGTGCTGGGTGACGGGTTCGGAGAAGTCGCCACCGGGCGGGGAGACGGCGCCGATGATCGTGACCGAGCCGGTTTGGCCGTTGAGGGCTTCCATGGAGCCGGCTCGTTCGTAGAATTCGGCGACTTTGGTGGGCAGATAGGCGGGGAAGCCTTCTTCGGCGGGCATTTCCTCCATACGGCCGGAGAGTTCGCGGAGGGCTTCGGCCCAGCGGCTGGTGGAGTCGGCCATGACGGCGACGTGATAGCCCTGGTCGCGGAAGTATTCGGCCATCGTGATGCCGGTGTAGATGCTGGCTTCACGGGCGGAGACGGGCATGTTGGAGGTATTGGCGATGAGGATGGTTCGCTCCATGAGGGATCGGCCGCTGCGGGGGTCGATCAGGGCGGGGAATTCGGCGAGCACGTCGGTGATTTCGTTGCCTCGCTCGCCGCATCCGATGTAGACGATGATGTCGGCGTCGCACCACTTGGCGACGGCCTGCTGGGTCATGGTCTTTCCGGTGCCGAAGCCTCCGGGGATGGCCACGGTGCCGCCTCGGGCGACGGGAAAGAGCGTGTCGATGACGCGCTGGCCGGTGATCAGGGGCGTGTCGAGGGGCAGTCGTCGGGCGGTGGGGCGCTGGACGCGGATGGGCCAGCGGTGCATGAGAGTCAGATTTTTGCTTTGACCGTTTTCGGTTTGCAGGACGGCAATGACGTCTTCCACGGTGTAATCGCCTTCGGGCACGACCGATTCGAGTATGCCTGCATCTTTCGGGGGTACGAGAATCTTGTGCTTGAAGTTCTCGGTCTCCTGGACGGCGCCGAGGACGGATCCTTCGGAGACACGGTCGCCGGTTTTGACGGCGGGCACGAAATGCCACTTCTTCTCACGGTTCAGGGAGGGGATTGTGATACCGCGATTGATGTAGATGTCCGACATCTCGCGGATGGCTTCGAGGGGTCTCTGGATACCGTCGTAGATCGTTCCGATCATGCCCGGTCCGAGTTCCACGGACAACTGCATGCCGGCTCCGTAGACGGGGTCGTAGGGGGCGATGCCGGTGGTGTCTTCGTAGACCTGGATCACGGCGCCGCCGGATTCGAGCTTGATCAGCTCTCCGATGAGCCTCTGCTCGCCGACGCGGACGAGTTCGAACATCTCGGCGTCGGTGATGCCCATGACCTCGATGACGGGCCCGTTGACCCGCCTGACTTGTCCAATGATTCTATCGCTCATGGCTGCTCTTGCGGATTATCGGTGAACAGGGCGGTGTAAACCAACCGCCTGATTTCACGCTCGTTTCTTGACATTCGCGTCTTGACCTGGTTGTTGAAGGCGATGCGGCCGCTGGCGGCCGTCAGGATGACGCCCTGAAAACTCAACGGGCGGCCCTCGGACAGTCGCAGCGAGACCTGTTGTCCGGTTCTTGCGGCGACCTCAGCGGCGGCCTGGGCCAGGAGGTCGTCCGTGATCAGGGCCCGTTCAGCCTGGGAGGCGCTGACCTCGGCGGCGTCGACGTCCAGGCCGATGGCGGCCTCGGTGATCCATCGCCTCAATATAGAAGGATACTCGGGGCGGTCGATCATGGCCTGGAGCTTGCGTTCGGCGCGGTCGAGGATGTCCTGCACGGCCTGGGCCCGAAAGCCCATGACCCGGCGTTTGGCCTCCAGGTCGGCGGCCGAGGCGGCGCGGCGCAGGATGGTATCAGCCTGGCGGCGGCCCCGTTGACGGGCCTCCTCCAGAAGGGCATCGGCTTTCTTCCGTGCGTACTTGCGTTTCTCCGCGGCCTGCTGCTCGGCTTCGCGGATGACCCGCTGCTCCTCGTCATGGGCGTCCGCTTCGATGCCCATGAGTAATGCGGCGTTGTCTTCAATTGGCGGTTTCATCTATACTGCGCCTCTTGTGAGTTCGTACTTCTTCGCCGTCTTATCGGCGGGGTGTCCGCGTGTCCGGCCCACCGGTTACAGGCGGACTCCGATAGCGATGTTCACCATCTCCTTGATGGTGGGCCGGCCCGGCCGTGGTCCGTGCCTGTCGGGGATTTCCACAATCAACGGGAAACTGACGGTGAACAAGTATTTGTCCACGGTTGACCGTATCATCTCGGCGACCCGCTCGGTGATGATGATGATGGCGACTTCCCTGTCTTCGAGAAGCCCCTGAAAGGCCCGCAGGGCCTGCTCGGCGTCGCGGGCG
>DSDB01000063.1 GCA_011057845.1 Phycisphaerales bacterium
TGAGAAAGGGTACGACGCCGTCGATGATGTGGCCCTCCGTGGCGGCGAATTCCTTGAAGATGCGATTCTTGCGGGCCACCAGGTCCCGTACCGCCGCCTCATCGAGACCCAAGTGTCTGTCCGCGACGACCTGGGTGAAGCACTCGAAGTCGGTCAGGCCGAGGTAATCGCGGTAGTAGGCCTCCGTTGAGATCTCCACGCCGAACGGCTTGAGAAGAACATTGAACGCCCGCAAATGCAGGGCTTCGGAGTCGGCGATAACCCCATCAAAGTCAAATATGACCGCACACAGCATCGTCAGTGGCTACTCCACTCTGGTCGGCGCACACACAATCCATGTCAAAGAAAAACAACAGCGTTAATCCGTGTCAGTCCGTTGGGACCGGGCCGGCCAGGACCTCGTAGGCGGTGAACGTGGATTTATCGCCGGCGCAGACCATATCGACCAGGGCCTCGATCTTCGGAGCGTTGCGCAGGATATAACGGCGGGCCATCTGGGCCTTGCGCTGCCGCATGGGTATGGCCACACCGGGCTCGGCCGTCTGGACCTGCATCTCGACGTTTGTGGAGGCCTGGCGGCAGAGGAGGTAGCCGTTGATCAGGTCAATGGCTACATCGACGAGCGCACGGCCGTAGAGGTCCATATAGTCGTTGCCGTTGTCCTTGACGAAAGCGACGCCCTTCTTCAGGAGTTCGCGACCTTCGGCGAGTCTCTCCAGAAGGTCGTGAACCTCGGGGGTGTACGACTGTTCGGCGTATTCGGCCATCAGGTTCTCGGCGGTTCCGCTGCAGACGCCGCGGACGGCGGCGACGATCTGCAACTGGCTGGTGCCTTCGTAGATGGTCGTGATCCGGGCGTCGCGGGCGTGGCGTTCGACGGGGTAGTCCCGCATGAAGCCGCTGCCGCCGAGGACCTGGATGGAGTCATAGGTGACCCGGTTGCACATCTCGGAGCAGTAGTACTTGCTCATCGGCGTGAGCATTCCGGCGCAGCGTTTGTACTTGCGGGAGTCGTTCTTGAGCTGTTTGGCCAGTTCCTTGTCCTGCGGGGGATTCTCGACGGCCTTCATGCAGCCGATTTCCCTATCGACCACGCGGGAGGTCTCGTAAAGCAGGGCGCGTCCGGCTTCGATGGCGAGTTTCATATCGATGACCATGTCTCGGACGGCCGGGAGTTTCTCGATCGGCACCCCGAACTGGGCCCGGCTGGCCGCATAGTCGCGGGCGACGCGGAAGGCCGCCTCGGCGATGCCCATCGACTGGGCGGCGATACCGATTCGGGCCCCGTTCATGAGGCTCATTACATACGTGACGAGGCCGCGCTGACGTTCGCCGATAATCTCACAGGGGGTATTGTCAAAGAATATCTCGCAGGTGGGCGAGCCGTGGATGCCCAGCTTGTCTTCGAGACGGCGGATGTGCACGGTCGGGCCGCGGTCGCAGACGAAAAGGCTCAGACCCAGGCCGCCACCTCGGTCGGGCTCGCTGCGGGCCAGCACCAGCAGGACCTCGCCGCAGCCGTTGGTGATGAACCGCTTGACGCCGTGGAGGAACCAGCGGTCGTTGGCGTCCTTGAAGGCGCGGAGCTTGACGGACTGAAGGTCGGAGCCTGCGTCGGGCTCGGTCAGGACCATGGCGCCTGTGACCTTGCCGGCGGAGAAGTCGTGGAGGTAGCGCTGCTTGATCGGCTCATCGGCGAAGGCGTTGATGGTCTCGGCGATGCCCTGGAGGCCAAAGATATTCATGAGGGAGGCGTCGGCCCGTGAGACGATCTCGATGGCGGCCGAATAGATGACGTTCGGGAAGTTGAGGCCGCCGAAGCGGTGGGGCAACGTAAAGCCCATAACCTGGGCCTGTGCGAGCTTTTCGAGAGATTCCGCAATGCCTTTGGCGTAGCTGACGGAGCCGTCGGAGTTGAGGGTGTTGCCTTCACGATCGACGCTTTCGGCTCTGGGAGCAATGAAGTCGCCGCTCAGCCGGCCGAGCGAATCGAGCACCAGGCGATAATTCTCGACGGCGTCGGCTTCATCGACGGGGGCGGATTCAAATTCGGCGGCGAAACGGAAATCCTCCTCGACGGTACGGGCGAGTGTGCCGAGGTCCATGTGCATCAGGAGGAACTGAATATCGTCGTTATCCTTGAAGAAGTTGGCCATAGTATTTGCGCCTATGTAAGGTGCGGACCTAGTCCTTGATTGCCTTTTCTTTGATTGCCCGGATCATTCGGGGGACGACCTTGTTGAGGTCACCGAGGATGCGATAATGTGCGATATGGAAGATCGGGGCATCCGGGTCATTGTTGATGGCGATGATTTTTTGGCTCTGGGCCATGCCGGCCTGGTGCTGGATGGCGCCGCTGATGCCGACCGCGATGTAGAGGCTCGGCCGGACCGTGGTGCCGGTCTGACCCACCTGGTGGTCGTGGTCGATGAAGCCGAGGTCAACGGCCGCGCGGGTGGCGGCCGGTGCTGCGCCCAGACAGTTGGCCAGGTCCCAGACGAGCTTGAAGTTATCCTTGCTGCCGACACCAGCGCCTCCGGCGACGATGATCCGGGCGACTTTCAGGTCCACCTTCCTCGGGCGGGTGTGCTCCTGGAGGATGTCCAGCGGCAGTTCCTGCGGCGAGAGCTTGACGGATTCCTTGACGACGTGCCCCTTGCGTTTGACGTCGGGTTCGGGCATCGGCATGACGCCCTCGCGGACGGTCGCCATCTGGGGCCATCGTTGAGGATTGATGATGGTGGCGATGATATTGCCGCCGAAAGCCGGCCGTATCTGGAACAGCAGATTCTGCAGGACCTCGCCGGTCTTGGCCAGCTTGTGATCGCCGATCTGCAGGTCGGTACAGTCAGCGGTCAGGCCGGCCTTGACGGCGCTGGCGATCCGGGGGGCAAGGTCGCGCCCCACCACCGTGGCGCCGTAAATCACGATCTGCGGTTTGTGCTTGTGAATCAAATCGCAGATAACCTGGGCGTAGCTGTTCGTCTGGTAGGCCCCGAGGAGGGGATGTTCGGCGAGGTAGACGACGTCGGCGCCGTAATGTATCAGTTTGTCTGTGAGGTTTGAGACGCGGTCGCCAAGCAAAAGTGCGCCCAATTGCACGCCGAGCGTATCGGCCAGGTGGCGGGCCTTGCTCATGAGTTCCAGGGGGGTGTCGTCTAGACGCCCACGGTGCTGCTCGGCGAAGACCCAGACTTGCCCTTTTCTGTTTACGTCAATCATAGTTCGTTATTCGCACGCAATTCCGTTCTAAGGATCCGTTCTGTTAACAGCGGCCGTCGGCGGGCGGTTCAGGCAATGACCTTGTCGGAGATTAGTTCATGGATAAGGTCGTCGATGCCCGCCTGGCAGGGTTCGATGTCTTTGCTCTGTCTGGCGGTGAGCACGACGCTCTGAATCCGATGGACCTTTGTCGGAGAGCCGCTCTGGCCGCACCAGTTGAGGTCGGCTTCGAGGTCATCGAGGTCCCACTGCGTGATGAGCAGGCCCCTGGATTCGAGTTGGCCGGCCATTGACTTGGCGGCTCTTGCGGCGGCTGACGGGTCATCGCTGCGGGTCTTGGCAAGGGTGTCGACTTCGATGGGCGTCAGGGCCTTCTTGTACTTCATCAGCCGTTTGGCGGCCGCGACCCGCGGTTCGTTGGCCTCGCCGACCACCGTCAGCAGGACGGGCAGCCGGGCCCGGACCTGTTGCCAGCCGTTGCCGATGTTGCGGCGGGTCTCAATGACTCGATCCTGAAGGCCAACAAGCGCCTCGACGTAGGTAATCTGGGTAATTCCCAGCTTCTCGGCAAGTTGCGGTCCGACTTGGGCGGTGTCGCCGTCAATGGCCTGGCGACCACACAGGACGATGTCATAATCGAGCTTCTTGACGGCGCAACTGAGAATATAACTGGTGGCGAGGGTATCGCTGGCGGCGCACCGGCGGTCGGTGACGAGGATGGCGTCGTCGGCCCCGCGATAGAGGGCTTCGCGGAGTACAGCGGCCGCGGCGGGCAGGCCCATCGTCAGGACGGTTACGGTTCCGCCATGCGTGTCCTTGATCTGGAGGGCCATCTCCAGGGCGTTAAGGTCTTCGGGATTAAAGATGGCCGGCAGGGCGGAACGATTGACTGTGCCGTCGTCGTTCATCGCCTCGCCGGTGATGCGCTTGGTGTCCGGCACCTGCTTGACCAATACGACTAGGTTGTATGCCACGTTTGTGTTTCCCCAAAAAACATGTCTTTTCTCGGGTCGTAGTATATGAAGAAGCCACAGTGTAGCGGCCGACCGGTCCAAGTCAACCCCAAAAGGGCCGATGGGGGCACAGGAGGTGCGGTTACGAGGCAAAAAGGGCTAAACCCGGGCGTCCAAAGCGTCGATTTCTGCATGGATGGGTCTGTTGCGGTTCGAAGGACCGCTTTTTTCTTTGACAGTAGGTCTCATAACCCGATAATAAGCGGCTTGGGTCGTTTTATCGGATGTAAAACCAAGCGCCTGGGAATGGATTCCGCATCCGCAGGCCCTTCCTGATTTGAGCTTTCATGGCTGAAACAAACTACGACAGCGTATTTGGCAAAATGGCCGTCGAGCAGGGGCTTTGTACCGACGCGGAACTGCGCCGGGCGCTGGAGGAACTCAAATCACGCCGAAAAATCAGCCCTGTGATGCTGGAAACGCTGCTGGTGAGCTTGGGCTATATCACGCAGAGCCAGGCGCTGCGTCTGAAGGCGAGCCTCAAGGACAACAAGGCGGCGGTCCACCAGATTCCGGGATACAAGATCCTTGGCAAGCTCGGCTCCGGTGCGATGGCCATCGTCTACAAGGCCCGCCAACTCAGTCTCAACCGCCAGGTGGCGATCAAGGTGCTTCCAAAGCGTTTCAGCGAGAACCCGGAGTACGTGGAGCGGTTCTACAAGGAGGGCCAGGCCGCCGGCAAGCTGAACCACCCGAATATCGTTCAGGCGATCGACGTGGGGGAGGCGGCCGGTTACCACTATTTCGTGATGGAGTACGTGGAGGGAAAGACGCTGGCGGATGACCTGGTGGGGGGGCAGGCGATGGATGAGCGGCAGGCGCTGGATATCATTATCCAGGTCGCTCATGCGCTGGCCCACGCGCATCACCACGGCCTGATCCACCGCGACGTCAAGCCCAAGAATATCATGATCAGCAAGACCGGGGCCGTAAAGCTGGCGGATATGGGTCTGGCGAGGGAGATGACGGACGTCAAGCTGGCCGAGACGGAGGCGGGCAAGGCCTACGGCACGCCTTATTACATTGCTCCGGAGCAGATTCGCGGCAAGATCGACATTGACGGGCGGGCGGATATCTATGGGCTGGGGGCCACTTTCTACCACATGGTGACCGGCCGGGTGCCGTTTATGGCCGATGACTCCGCCGAGGTGATGAAGAA
>DSDB01000042.1 GCA_011057845.1 Phycisphaerales bacterium
CATGGGCAGTACGGGTGATTCAGGTCTGTTGGTTCCATCGGGGCGGATTGGCAAGCTGGAGGTGGGGCGGCTGATTATTGGGGGCAATCAATTCAGCGGCTGGTCGCACAGCCGGGACCTGGGCTATCTGCGGGAGCTTTTCAAGGCGTACAGCACGCCGGAGCGGATTATGGATACGTTCGAGCTGTGCGAGGAATGCGGGATTCAGACGTTCCTTTCCGGATCGGTGCGTGAGATAGAGCGATACTGGAAGGAACGGGGCGGCAAGATGCAGTGGATCGCCCAGGTGCATCCCAAGTCGGACGACATCCGGACGAACATCAAGCAGGCGATAGACGCCGGCGCCGCGGCCGCGTATGTCCAGGGCGGCGTCGGCGATAGCTTCACCAAGGGCGGGCGGGTGGACCTGCTGGGCGAGGCGGTCGAGTTCATCAAGTCTCAGGGCGTGGTGGCGGGCATCGGCGGCCATTCCATCGAGGTGCAGATGGCGGTCGAGAAGGCGGGGATCGAGCCGGATTTCTATATGAAGACGCTGCACCACGACCGGTACTGGTCGGCCACGCCCAAGGACCAGCGCGTGGAGTTCAACGTCGATAGCGGCAGCGCTACGGACTACGATAACATCTGGGAGATCGACGCCGACCGGACCATCGCCTTCATGGAGAAGGTCCGGCGGCCGTGGATCGCGTTCAAGGTGCTGGCGGCCGGGGCGATCCATCCGCGCGAAGGCCTGCGGTTTGCCTTCGAGAACGGCGCCGACTTCGCCTGCGTGGGGATGTTCGACTTCCAGGTCCGCGAGAACGCCATCCTGACCCGCGACATCCTCAAGGCCCCCCTTAACCGCCGCCGGGCATGGATGGCATGATTCGCGCCACATATGGATGAAGCCGCGGCCCCCTGTCATGCTGAGCGGAGCGAAGCATCTGGCGCGGGCATTAGATCAAAGGCCCATTAGTTAGCCGGCATTCTCACCGTGCAACACGACTTGCCTGGTCGTGTGCGTGGTGAATGCGGTTGTGGGGTCGTCCGGATCGCTTGTCATTCCGTTGCGGCGAAGGCCGGGTGGAACTGGACGACGCCTTGAGGCGTGTTGGGGCCGAAGGACAGGGCCAGGAGGTTCTCCGGCGGGACGCCTTCGTGCGATAACTCCGGCGGGCTGCGGAAGCCGAATCGTTCGTAAAAGTGCGGGTCGCCGACGAGGATAACGCCCTGGGCGCCGCGGGCCTTGAGCAGGGCCAGGCCCTTGTGTACGAGGGCTGTGCCGATACCTCGTCTCTGGAAGGCGGGCAGCACGGAGACCGGGCCCAGGCCATACCAGTTGCGGCTGCCGTGGCTGATGGTAACGGGCGAGAAGGCGATGTGGCCGACGACCTCGCCACCGACTTCGGCCACCAGTGAAACAGCCAGCACACCGGCCGTCCGCAGTGCGTTGATGATGAAGTGCTCGGTCTGATTGCTTATGGGGTGATTGGCAAAGGCCGCTTTGGTGACGGCCGCTATGGCCTCAATATCCAGCTCGATCTCATGGCGAATGATCATACTCAACTCCAGGCTACCCCGCGTTAATCAGAACCGTCCGGTCCATTCTTTCGCATGGTTGGGAGCGTACCGGCGCAGGCAGGGCCGGTCAAGGCGAAAATCGCCCGGGCCCTATGAGTTGCTTTCACGGGCAGGATGCCCGTGTTACGCGGGGGCGAGACGGCCTGGACACGAGGGCGGCCCAAGAATCGTCAAGGGCGGGAAATGGCGGACATTGGCGTGTTTTTGGCTGGCCAAGGGCGTTTCTATGGGCTAAAAGTGAAGGAACGCCTTGCTTGGGCGTCGTGTACGAGTAGCAGTGAGCAGTCAGCAGCGAGCCGTTGACGGCACACTCATATGTCTGGAGTGGCGTTTATGTGGTGGATACCGGTAGCGATTCTTGCCGTGCCGCTGATCATCCTGGTGCTCATCTACAACGGGTTGATCGCGAAGAAGAACCGGGTGGCGAACGTCTTTGGGACCATCGATGTGATGCTCAAGAAGCGGTTCGACCTGATCCCGCAGCTTGTGGTGGCCGTCAAGGGTTACATGAAGCATGAGCGCGAGGTGCTGGAGGAGATTACGCAGATGCGGGCCAGGGCCATGCAGGGCATTTCGGATGAGGAGCAGGTGGCGATGGACGGCCGCATGACCGAGGCCCTCAACAAGGTGATGCTGGCGGTGGAGAACTACCCGGACCTCAAGGCCAGCGGCAACTTTCTCCACCTGCAACGCACCATGACGGATTTGGAGGAGCAGATCTCGGCGGCCCGGCGGGCGTACAACGCGGCCGTCATGGACTACAACAACGCCGTGGAGATGTTCCCGACGAATATCGTTGCGGGCATGATGAGCTACAAGACCAAGCGCTATTTCGAGATACCGGCCGAGGAGCGGGCGGCGGTCAAGGTGAACCTTGATAGGTAAGAAGCAACAAGCAGAAGGCGGCAATGGAGAAAGGATGAGGTCGGCGTGAAGACGTTGGATGAATTCCGGGCCTTCTACGAAGGCGAGTTGATGAAGGACCTGCGGGCCCTGGAGGCAAGGCGTGCGGGCATTTGTCGGAATCTTCTGATCCTGTTCGTCGCGCTGGCTCTGATCGTACTGGTGATTGGAGTCGCACTGGGGATGGCCGGGGGACCGGCGGCCGTCTTCGTCCCCGCGGTTCTCTCTGTCGTGATCGGATCGCTGGCCGCGGCCTTTATGACCAAGGGCTACAAGCGGGACTTCAAACTTCGGATTATCGAGCGGATCATCCGGTTCGTGGAGCCCCAGTTGAATTACAAGCCCACGGGCTACATCGACCGCGAGACGTTTATGATGTCCAGGATATTCACCACCCGGCCGAACCGCTACAAGGGCGACGACCTCGTGTCGGGCACGGTGGGGCGGACGGACATGAAGTTCTGCGAACTGAATGCCGTGCATGAGAGCGGCTCGGGCAAGAACAAGCATCGGGTGACGATCTTCAAGGGGTTGTTTTTCGTGGCCGATTTCCACAAGGAT
Source organism: Phycisphaerales bacterium (assembly GCA_011057845.1). GTDB lineage: Bacteria > Planctomycetota > Phycisphaerae > Sedimentisphaerales > Anaerobacaceae > UBA2266. The sequence goes on from DSDB01000042.1 coordinate 3,025, forward strand.
TTCCGGACGAAAACCGTGGTCCTGCCGGATACGGCCGAGAAGCTGTTCGGTCGGCTGGGGCAGAAATTGCAGGCGATGAACGTCTTTCGCGGCAGCCTCATCAAACTGGAGGACCCTGAGTTCGAGCGGCATTTCGCCGTCTACGGCGACGACCAGATCGAGTCGCGCTATATCCTGAGCCCCGGTCTGATGGAGCGGATCGTGCAGTTCAAGGTCAAGACCGACCGCAAGATCTATCTGTCATTCGTGGCCTCAAGCGTGTTCGTGGCCGTATCGTACACGCGCAACCTGTTTGAGCCGCGGTTGTTCAGGACGCTGCTCGATTTTACGCCGATGCAGCAGTACTTTGAGGACGTGCAGTTGGCCGTCGGCATCGTTGACGACCTGAACCTTAATACCCGAATCTGGAGCAAGGAATAGACTGGAATGGATGCCTACTGCGTCAGTCCCGAGGAGTTGCCGGCGCTGGATATTGAGCGGCTGGGGCCGGCGACGGTGGATTCCCCGCTTGCGGCCCGGAGACGGCGCTTCACCGAGGATGACGAACGGGTCAGCGTCTACACGCACTCGCACACGCTCCGGGCGGTGCGTAGCGGCGGGGAGATACCGACATTCGAAGTGGCCGGGCCCAGGCGCAAGTTGTTCTTCCAGCCCCGCACGCTGCGGTGCGGCATTGTCACCTGTGGCGGGCTCTGCCCGGGCCTGAACGACGTGATCCGGACGGTCACATTGGCGCTCATCTGGCAGTACGCGGTCGAGAAGGTGTACGGATTCCGGTACGGCTACGCGGGTCTGACGGCCAACCCCCCCGCGCCGCCGATGGAATTGACGCCGGAGGTCGTGGACGACATCCATCTGCAGGGCGGTGATATCCTGGGCTCATCCCGCGGGCCGCAGGACGAGAACGAAATGGTCGATACCCTGGAGCGGATGGGTATTTCCATGCTTTTTGTCGTCGGCGGCGATGGGACGATGCGCGGGGCACGGGCCCTGGCGGGCGTCATCAAACGTCGCGGGGCCGCCGTCGCGGTGATAGGGATACCCAAGACGGTTGACAACGATATTTCCGGCATCGAGCAGTCCTTCGGCTTTTCCACGGCCGTGGAGGCCTGCCGCGCCGCCATTCACAGCGCCCATCAGGAGGCGCGCGGGGCATGGAACGGGGTCGGGCTGGTCAAGCTGATGGGGCGGGAATCCGGCTTCATCGCCGCCCAGGCGACGCTGGCCAACAGCGACGTGAATTTCTGCTTCGTTCCGGAGGCCCCGCCGGTGTTGGATGGACCGGGTGGTTTCCTGGAGGCCCTGGAGCGGCGTCTGGACGTCAAACATCATGCCGTAGTGGTGGTCGCCGAGGGCGTAGGCGAGACACTGGCGGGCCAGAAAGGCGATGTCCGGCTGGACATCTCCGGCAATGCGGTCCGCGAGGACATCGGGCCGCTGCTTCATCGGCGAATGGTGGAGCATTTCAAGGCCGTGGGCAAGCCTATTTCAGTGAAGTACATTGATCCGAGCTACATGATCCGGTCGTTGCCGGCCGATTCAAACGACTCGGCGTTCTGCCTGATGCTCGGCCAGAACGCCGTACACGCCGGCATGAGTGGACGCACGAACATGGTCATCGGCTATTGGAACCAGTACTATGTGCATATCCCAATTGACCTGGCGACGCTCAAACGCAAGAAGCTCGACCCACGCGGGGATGTCTGGCAGATGGTCCTGGAGACCACGGGTCAACTACGCTGGTCTTGACCGGCAGAACCTTTTCATACCACCGGCGTAGGGATAGAGTTTGTGGGAATGAGGATTGCGGGGGGGGCGGATCGCCCCTATAATGGGCCTCAACGCTGTGAAAAAGGAGTCTTGAGGCGGATTTGCAGGTCAGGTGGTGGCATGAGACAACTGAAGGAAAATGTGCTGGAAGTCGGGGCCATTGATTGGGATCGGCGGATGTTCGATGAGTTGATTCCTCTGCCGGCTGGAACCAGCTACAACGCCTATCTGGTCAAGGGCAGCGAGAAGACGGCGCTGCTCGATACCGTGGACCCGACCAAGCTCGATGTATTGTTGGACAACCTGGTCAGGGCCGGGGTCCGGACGATCGACTACATCGTCGCGCACCACGGCGAGCAGGACCATTCGGGCAGTATAGAGCAGGTTCAGATGCTGTATCCGGACTCGAAGGTGGTCACCAACGCTAAGTGCAAGGAGATGCTCGTCGAGCATCTACGGCTCGCCGACGAGGCGTTCATGGTCGTCGAGGATGGGCAGAAGCTGTCGCTGGGGGATAAGACGCTTCAGTTTATTCTGACACCCTGGGTACACTGGCCCGAGACGATGTGTACGTACCTGGC
>DSDB01000633.1 GCA_011057845.1 Phycisphaerales bacterium
GACGCCGTCAAAGACGTCGCCGTATCGCTCCTGGAAGGTGATAACCACGTTGCGGCCGAGAATCAGACTGACCTGTTCGCTGTCGATGTTCTGGCTCTGCTCGTTGGAACTGAGCATCCGCAGGACGACAAAGGCGTAATCCCCATAGTCCTCAAACTTCGGCCGCTGGCCGGTGCTGAGGATATCCTCCAACATGAGCGGGTGCAGCCCATAGTGGGCCCCCAATTTCTCGATGATGGACACGTCATGCAGCCCGTCGACGTTGATCCACGTGATGGTCGGCGTGGTCTTGAGACCGAAACAGTCCTCGATGGCGGGCACTTGCTGCTCGGCAAAGTGCTGCTCATCGTAGTCCATGTACCGGATGCGGACGGACTCCACCTTCTGCTCGCCCGTGTGAACGAGCGTGCCGGGGGGCAGGCCCACCTTGCGGGAGGTCTTCCGCGCCAGCCGAGGCAGTTTGATTTGCAGTCTTTTGGCCATGGTGTTCCCCCTGAACCTGGGCGTATCTTGAAGCAATGCCGTGATGACGGCGGTCACTTATCCGTCCGGGCCTTCTGGGCGGACTTGGGCTTCTTGAGCATCTGACCGGCCATGACCAGCCCCACAACGAAACTCATAATGGACACGGCCATCAGCAGCAGTATCAGCGGCATGGGAATCGACAGCAGCAGGATCCGGACCTCGACCGTCCGCGTGTTCTGCAGAAAGATGACCAGCGTCGTCAGCGACAGGACGATCATGAGTATGACCTTGGCTTTCTTCATTTCATGCATTCCTTCCTGCCGGCACGGCGATAGAGTCATACAAGAACACCACCGGACACTCACAGCACAAAGTCCGTCGAGAGAAAATTCGACCGCCGCTGTCGGAGTATCTGCCGGATGATATCTTTGTTCGCAGGCGTCGGTTTGGCGGCGACAAGGGTTCGTATGGAAAAGACCCGCAGGGCATCGCTGACCGAAAGAGTTCCCTCGGCCGAGTCCTTCCTGCCGGTGAACGGAAACGTGTCCGGGCCTCGCTGGCACTGACTGTTGATGTTCAACCGGCATACTTGATTAACAAGCGGATCGATCAGGCGGGCGATCCTGTCGGGGTCTTGGCCAAAGATGCTCATCTGCTGGCCGTAGTCGGATTCAATGATATAACGGATCGGCTCTTCGATGTCCTTGAAGGCCGTGATTGCAATGACGGGCCCGAATTGCTCCTCGCGGTACAACCGCATCGCACCGGTCACAGGGTAAACGACGGCCGGATGAAAGAACGTTCGGTCGGATCGGCCGCCACGAGCATTGACAATCCCAGCCCCGCGCGCGACGGCATCGGCGACAATTCCACGAAGGTATTCGCACCGGGCCGGCTCCGGCAGCGGAGTGATCGCCACACCCGGATCCCAGGGCATTCCGGCCTCGAGGCCTTCGACCTCGTCCGCAAACCCCTCCACGAAGGCGTCCACAACGTCCGCATGAACGAACAGTATCTTGAGAGCCGTGCATCGTTGTCCGTTGTACGACAGCGCCCCCAGCAAACACTCCTTGACCGCCATGTCTATGTCCGCATCGGGCAGGATAACGCCGGCATTTTTCGCCTCCAGCCCCAGAACGCACCGAAGCCGGTGTGGCGCGGGGTGCTGCTTCTTCAAAATGCCGGCCACCCGGCTACTGCCGATGAACGCCAGGGCGTCAATCTGCCCGGACGCCATCAACGGGCCGATCACTTTCTGCCCCTCCCCATACACCGTATTGACCACACCCGGCGGGAAAGCGTCGCGAAATGCCTCCAGCAGCGCCCGGTGCAGAAGCACGCCCAGTCTGGGCGGCTTGAAGATGACGGTATTGCCCATAATCAGCGCCGGGATCAGCGTCGTGAACGTCTCATTAAGCGGGTAATTATATGGCCCCATACACAGCACGACCCCCAAGGGGGCCCGGCGAATCTGGGCCATGATGCCCTGTTCCATCTCAAAACGCGAGCAGGCGCGATCCAGCGTCTTAAGGGCCGAGATGGTGTCCCGAATATACTCAACGGTTCTGTCAAACTCCTTCTCGGAATCGGCTAGCGACTTGCCGATTTCCCACATCAGCAGGTTCACAACCCGGGCCCGCGTCTCCGCCATCCGCAGGGTGAACTCCTCCAGATGACGAATTCGGTCCTCAACGGACATCGTCGGCCAGGTTCCCCGCCCATGACCGTAGGCGTCAACAGCCGCGCGCAGAACCTCCAGGGCCTGAGGCTCATCAAGCAATGGATAGGCTCCGAGGGTGGCCTGTGCGGTTCCGGCCTCCGACCTTATGCAAACCGCAGACAATACCTCCTGCATCGGTCCGTTCCAAGTCCGCAGGCGACCATCGACCAGATACTCTCGCTGCTCGACGCTCTCGGACAATCGGAACACCTCCGGAATCTGCTGCTTGCTCGGCCAGATATCCATGATTTCTGATTTGGCATCCATACCTTATCTCCGTGTGTACCGGCGGTTCACGGGGCGCCTCAGCAGCCACTCACGGCGAGGCACGACGGGCTGTCAGGCAAAGCGTGATGGCCGTTCCGACGGCGCATCGTCTACTCCCAGCAACTTGGCCTGAACCAACTCAATGATCGAGTCTCTCAGAAAGGTGCTGGCGGCGAGAATCCCGATGCCGATCAACTCGCCTTTCTCATCCAGTTCCGCCTTGATGCCGGGAGTCAATTCGACGCTACGCGCTTCGGGGTCCTCGGCGACAGCGAGATGCAGAATGTCTTCGTGCTCGAAATAGGCCATATGGGGTCTATCCATAAGTAAACCTCCCGGTCTTGAGGCGGGAACTTATCTGTTGCCGAGTCGTACAATGTGCCGTTATGGGGACCAGAGCACCCCTGTCGACCTCGTATGGAACCAACATCCAAACCTTCCCGCATCGCCCGACGGCAATCCTTCGGTTGGTTGATGTGTCCATGTACTGCTCCACGATGAAATCCTTTCGGTGGCACCGCTTGAGTGCACGTGGAGCGAGTATAGAGGCGTGCGGTGCAAATGTCAAGCGGCGCGACGCCGATTGCGGCGGCGGTCATTTCTTCTGGAATTGGCGGACTTCGTCGAACCAGGGGGCCCGCCCGTGGCGGACGCAGTGCGCCGCGTAGAGGTACATCGCCGCCGACCAGCTTTGCCAATCCTGGCCCTGCACCGTCCCGTCCTGGGCGCGGACCCACTCGTTGAAACCATAGTCCACATCGGCGATCCGGGAGGGCTTGACCAGGGCGGTCAGGGCCAGCAGCTTCTTCTCGGCGAGCTTGCGACGCCCGGCCGCAACCAGAGCGGCGACATAGAACCCACAGATAAAGGGCCAGAGGCCGCCGTTATGATACTCGCCGGGCCGGTTGAAACGCTCGTATCGCGGCCGCCAGTCCGGGTCGCCCGGCTGAATATAGGGAAAAAAGTTCGGCGGCAGGTCCACCGCCAGAAGGCCGCGCTTGCGCAGGCTGCGGCATTCAGCCTCGACCCAGGCGACCAGGTCCTTCGACCGGGTCCGTGAGGCAATCCCCGTCAGGATCGCAAGGCTGTTGCCCAGCAGATCGAACCGTTCGCTGCGATAGACTTTGTACGACCAGGCGGCATAATAGGGCTTGTGTCGCAAGACCAGGCCTTCGTGCACGTGCCGCTGGCGCGCGGTCTCGTCGATGGCAAAATGCCCCATCATGTCCGCCAGCCGGTCGGCGCGGTCGCCGCGCCCGTGAAGCCGCAGGGCCGCGTAATAGACGGCATTGACGAACAGCCCGTACCCAAGAATCCACTGCTCATCGCGCCAGTCGCTGGTGGGCAGTTGCGACACAATCGTGCGGTCCTCCGGGCTCTGGTAGTCCATCCATGTCAGGGCCTTGTTGACGGCGGCCGCCAGGAAGCCCGGTTCGCCCGCCGCCCGCCGATAGACCGCGACAGCCACCAGAAACAGCGGTGTCGTGTCGCTGGCGCCGCGGTCCTCGTCGCTGTGAACCAGGGAGGGAATATGCCCCAGGCTGCTCTGGTGCGCCGCGGCCGTCTCCAGGACCCGTCGGAGAGACTGCACGAGCTTCTCGTGGCCGTTGATGAGGATGCCCAGCGAGCAGATCATCATGTCGCGCGTGTAAGGTTCCGGGTACCCCCAGCCGGCCGTGCGGGGCAACCCACGGAACGGCCCACGGGCGTTATGCAGCAGGACCTCGACCGCGGCGTGTTCCGTGCGTTCAACAAGCGTTCGTTCCCGCGGCGTCATACTTGCATCGCTCAACGGATATTGAGTTTCTGGTTGACGAGTTTGACAAACTGTCGGGCGACCACGCGATAGTCGAAGTGTTCGACCACCCTCTTGCGGCCGGCTTGGCCCATCGTCTTTCGCAACTCCTCGTTCTCCATCAGTTGCTTGAGATAGGCGGCGATATCGTGAACGCTGGCGCGGTAGTCCACCGTGCGGGGCCGCTTGAACACCACCCGATGCCCGTCCTCGTAGCCGGATTCGTCCCCGACGACCGTCTCGCGCAGCCGCACTTCCTGGGCGATGTCCGCCAGAAACGCCGTCTGGCCGTGGACCATCGTGTCCAGCAGGCCCATCGCCTTGATGGAGATGACCGGCTTGGCGCAGGCGTTGGCCTCGACCTGGATCATGCCGAATCCCTCCAGCCGGGATGGGGCCGCGTAGATGTCACAGGCCGCGATGAGCCACGGCATGAAATTACGGGAGATGATGTTGGTGGTGTAGATGACGTTCTTCTCGATGCCAAGCTGCGTGGCAAGCTGCAAGTCGATAAGGTTCTGGTGCTGGGTCCGCGGCTGCGGCCAGACCTTGCACACGTACTTCCACGGCGGCAGGCTGTCGCCGTGCATGGCCAGGGCCTGCATGACTTCCTGGGCCCCCTTGCTGGTGGCGTCGCCGCCGATGGTGAGGATCATCAGCTCATCGGGCGCCACACCGAGCGCCTCGCGGACCGCGATGACCTTGGGATCGTTCATATCTTGCGGGGCGAAAGCGTCCGTATCGCAGCCCACCGGCAATACCGAGATATTCCGCCCGTTGAGCCCGTCGCGGGTGTAGACCTCCTTCACCCAGCGGCTGGTCACGAAAATCAGCGGCAGAGTGTCCAGCACCTCGTAATAGTTCGCAATGTAACCGTCAGCGACAAGCCAGGGCGCCGGCTGAACACCGTGCCGCTGAGGATGCAGGACCAGCTTGGGCGTATGGCCCCAGTAGCCCACGCCGACGACGATATCCGGCTTGAACCACCGGTAGTACCATTCCTTCTCCTGGGCCGACTCGAAGTTGGCCGAGCGGACGTCGACGCCGATCTCCTCAAGACCCCGGTGCAACAGATACCCCTGGGTGGCCAGGCCCCCCGGCGACGGGGGATAGTCATAGATGAC
>DSDB01000001.1 GCA_011057845.1 Phycisphaerales bacterium
GATAGGGGTCGATCTCGCCGCCGACGGTCTGAAGCTGATTCAGCTCAGGAAGACCGGCAATGGTGTCCGCCTCATCGCGGGCCGAAGCATCCCCAGACCCGACACGGTGGCGCCCGGCAGCGCCGAATGGCAACACTGGGCCATCCAGGCCATCCATGAAGCCATGGCCGACCGCCGCTTCAAGAGCCGCAAGGTCGTGGCCGCGATGCCCGCCTCCGACGTCTACATCGACCTGCTGCGGGCCCCCAAGGTCGAGCAAGCCGGCCTCGAACGCACTGTTCTATCCAGGATCGAGACCAAGCTGCCCTTCGACCCCGCCAACGCCCTGGTCCGCTGTCTGCCCACCGAGAACGACCACATCATCGCTGTCGCCACGAACCGGACCATTATCGACCGCCACCTGGCCATCTACGAAAAGGCCGCTCTGACGCTCAACTCAATATGCGTCTGGCCCGTGGCCCTGGCCAACTGTTACACGAAATTCTTCGGCCGCCGTCAAAGCGACCTCCAAGCCGTGGTGCTCCTGCTCGACATTGAGCCGGCCAGTACCAACGTCGTTATCTGCCGCCACAAAGTTCTCCTGTTCGCCCGCTCTATCCCCATCGGCGCCAACGACCTGCGCGACGACAAGGCCGTCAACCGACTCATCCTCGAACTCAACGCCTGCCGCCAGCAGTTCGCCACCGCGTACAAGACCCCCCGGATCGAACGTCTTATCTTCGTCAGCGGCCAGGCCGTCGACACCAACGTCTGCGCCGACATCGCCAGACAGCTCGACATGCGGGCCCAAATGGGAGACTGCCTGCGGGCCGTCACCGATGCCGACGTCTTCAAATGTGGAATCGATAGAAGAAACTCAAATGTCAATTGGGCTACCGCATTCGGCCTGAGCCTCTCGCAGTAGCCGCCACCCCGGATAGAGCCGGAGCACATTATGCTCAACATTAACTTCGTCCCCGACGATTACGTCCAGAACACCGAATCCAGGCGGACCAACCTCCTGTGCCTGCTGTTGCTTGTGCTCGTCATGGGTGGCCTTGTGGGTTCATTCGTGATCATCAAGGTCCGCCAGCGGGCCTGCGCCGCCGAGGAGATGATGGTCGGCGAAAAGATGGCCGCCATCCAGAAGGCCATCACCCAGTTCGAGCAGCTACAGGTCAAACGCAAGGAAATGATGAAGAACGCGTTGACCACCGCCGAGTTGCTCGAACCGGTGCCACGAAGCGTCCTGCTGGCTTCTCTGACGAACAACCTGCCCACCGGCGCGAGCCTGTCGAGACTCAAGCTCATCCAGAAACAGGCCAAGACCCCGCCGCCGGCGCCCGCGCCCGCCGCCGCGGCCGGCGCCAGGCCCTCCGCCCCCGAACCGCCCTACTCCCCCGAGAAGCTCATCGAAACCCACATTGACATCGAGGGCGTCGCGCCCAGCGATCTGCAGGTCGCCTCCTACATCGAGAGCCTGGGACGGTCCACCCTTCTCCAGGACGTCGCCCTCGTCGAATCGACGGAGCAGACCATCGACGAGGCCAAGTTCCGCCGCTTCAAGCTCACCGCCATGCTCCGAAAAGAAGTGCAACTGACCAAAGACGACATCGACGAAATCCGAGCCAAAGCCCGAGACACCGTCTGGAAGTTCTGACGACCGTGATCTGCGGACCGACGGTTCACCGAAACACAACCGAATGAGGACGCCACCATGTCAAGCGGTTTTCGAAAACTGATAGTCGTTGCGTTGATCATCGGCGTCACCGCCGCCGGTTATCAGTTCATGATCAAGCCCGCCAACGCCCATCTGACCCAGTCCAAGGCCCGCGTGCAGGCCAAGCTCGCCAAGCTCGCCGAGTTCGAACAGGCCACCATCGCCGCCGAGGACCTCACCAAACAACTGGGCCAGCTCGAGGACGCCATCCGCTTCTTCGAAAGCCGGCTGCCTCCGAGCAATGAGATACACAAGGTGCTCGAACAAGTCACGCTGATCGCGCAGAAACAGGGTCTCCACGCCAAGAGCATCCGGACCCTGGAGGTAAAGGACAACAGCGGATACGTCGAACAGCCCCTCAAGATGGAGCTTCAGGGCAACTTCCGCGCCTTTTACTGCTTCCTGCTCGAACTCGAAAGACTTCAGCGTATCACGAAGATCCGGGAACTGCGGCTCGACAAGAAGGCTGACGCCGCCGGCTTGATCGCGGCCGAGTTCATCGTGAGCATCTTCTTTCAGAACCAGAAAAGCTGAACCGCCCTGCCCCGACGCAGGGCGACATACGTCAAGGAGAAACGCCATGTTGTCTTTCCAACGTGAAGCCGATCCCGTCTCCCGGCCCAAGACATCGGTCCCTCAGACCGGCGCCGCCGACCAGGAGTATGTCAGTGTGAAATCCAAAGGCGACAGCGTCCGCCGAAGCACCGGCGTCGTGGTCATCCTCTTCGCCGCCGGGTTGCTGGGACTGTGGTTCATGATCCGCAAGAGCACGCCCGAGACCGCCTCCGCCGAAGCCGATGTCGGCGAGCAAACCCGGGTTGAGACCGCCATCTCGCAGTTGACCGGCCTCAAGTCGGAGGTGCTTGGCAAGATGGACACCGTTCTCAACCGGCTCTACGAGTTCTCGAATGTCCAGCAGGTTGAGGCCGGCGAGCTGGCCAAGAACCCGTTCGAGATGGAGATCTTCGGCGCCGAGGCCGCCGAACCCCTGGCCGTCGGCGACGGCTCGACGGATCTGCTGGCCATGCATCGGCAGAGAGCCGCCCGCCGCGCCGCCGACCTCCAGCTTCAGAGCATCATCCACGGCAATGCCGACAACGCGGCCGACTTCTGCATGATCAATACCGAGGTCCTCAAGGTCGGCGCCCGCATCGACGAGTTTGTCATCCGCGACATCACACGGACGCAAGTTGTGCTTGCCTGGGCCCCCAAAGACGCCGATATACAGCATGAGGAGATTCAGGTTGTCCTGAAACTGGCAGAATGAGAACTCCGTTTTTCCGCACCAAATACTCGGACCTGGCGGATCGCGGCGATTCAACCACGAATCGCCCGGGCGACCCCTTTGCGCCCGCCGAGGAAGACGGTATTGCCGGACTCAGCGAACTTTACAGCCCGGAAGACTCCTGCGAGGCCCGCGTCCGCGACATCGCCGACATCCTCCTCGAAGACGGCAAGCTCTCCGACGAGGCCTTCACACGGGCCCGCCAACTCCAGTCCGATAACCCCGCCGCCGACCTCGCCGCCTTACTGATTGACGCTCGTCTGGCCCCACGGGAAGACGTCCTCAAGGCCAAGGCCCGGCTCTACGACATGGAGTTCCGTCGGATCGGCCCCGACGACGTCGAGGCCGCGGCCTTCGAGAAGCTCGACACCGACACAATCCGCAATCTCTCGGTCATGCCCGTGGTCATCGAGGGCGATACGCTGCTCGTGGCCACATCCGAGCCCGGCAACATCTTCGCCATCGAGAGCGTTCGCCACAAGGTGCGGATGCCTCTGCGGGTGGTCGTCTGCTGCCCGGAAGACATCGACGCCGCCTGCGACCGTTTCAAGACCGACACCGCCGAATACGACGTCGATGACATCATCAGCGATATGACCGATGTCGAAGTCGTCCAGGACCAGGACAAGGACTTCGCCGAAGACCTCGAGAAGATGGCCGGTCAGTCCCCGGTCATCAAGTTCGTCAATTACCTCATCAGCAACGCCATCCGCGAAGGCGCCAGCGATATCCACATCGAGCCCAAGGAAAAGCACACGAAGCTCCGCTACCGCATCGACGGCGTCCTATTTGAGGCCATGCAGTCGCCCCCGAAGATGCACCCCGCCATCGTCTCCCGCATCAAGGTCATGGCCAACCTCGACATCTCCGAACGACGGCTGCCCCAGGACGGCAAGGTCTCGGTCATCGTGGCCTCGCGCGAGGTCGACCTGCGCGTCTCGACCCTGCCGACCAGTATGGGCGAGAAGGTGGTCATCCGAGTCCTCGACAGCCAGTCGATCCTTCGCGGCCTCAACCAGTTGGGCATGGAGCCCGATACCTGCGCCGAGTTCGAGAAGCAGGTGGCCCTGCCCCACGGCATACTCCTGGTCACCGGCCCGACCGGCTCCGGCAAGAGCACCACCCTCTATTCCGCCCTGGCCCAGATGGACGGCGACCGGCTCAACGTCTCGACCGTCGAGGACCCCGTGGAGTACAAGCTGGAGTTCTGCAACCAGGTCCAGGCCAACGAGAAGATCGGCTTGACCTTCGCCTTGGCCCTGCGAAGCCTCCTGCGGCAGGACCCGGACGTCATCATGATCGGCGAAATCCGCGACCACGAGACGGCCAAGATCGCCGTCCAGGCCGCACTGACCGGCCATCTCGTGCTCTCGACGCTGCATACCAACGATGCGGCCGCCAGCGTGACCCGCCTGGTCAACATCGGCATTGATCCCTACCTGATCGCCGCCTCGCTCAACGCCGTGCTGGCCCAACGGCTCGTCCGGCGAATCTGCCCGAAGTGCAAGCAAAAAGCCCCCGCCCCCGAAGCCGTGCGTCCTATCCTCGAAACGGCGGGTCTGAACCCGGTCGAGATGATCCGCGGAGCCGGTTGCGAGGCATGCCGAAACTCCGGCTACTCCGGCCGGCTGGGCATATACGAACTGCTGGTCGTGGACGACCCCTTCCGCGACATGATCAACACCGACCCTTCCGTTACGAGTATGCGCCGGGCCTTTCGCCAGAGCGGGCGGGCGAGCCTCTTCGACGACGGCATGCACAAGGTCGCCCAGGGATTGACCACCATTGACGAAGTCCTGCGCGTCACCCAGGCCCGCAGTGTGGCCGAGGACGAATCGTCGAGCACGCAACACGGTACAACGGCATGATCCAATGACACCGGATGCACCCCCAAGGAATACAGACATGATGAATATCAAGCACGTACTGGCCAACGCCATCGAATACAGCGCCAGCGACGTCCACATCAATGTGGGCATGCCGCCGGTGCTCCGCAAAAACACCGAATTGGTCGATATGGAGTTCCCGCCCGTCAGCAATGAAGACGCCCGCGAGATGCTCCTGTCCATGGTCGGACCCGACATGTTCAAGAAGTTCCAGGAAAAATGCGACCTCGACTTCTCCACCACCATCGACGACGGCCACCGATTCCGCGTCAATGCCCATATCCAGCGCGACACGATCGCCATGAGCTTCCGCGTTATCCCCAACAAGGTCTTCGACGTGGACGAACTCCATCTGCCGCCGATTGTCCATGACCTGATCGACCTGCCGCGCGGCCTGGTCCTGGTGACCGGACACACCGGCTCCGGGAAAAGCACGTCTTTGGCCGCCCTGATCGGCAGCATCAACAAGAAATACGGCAAACGCATC
>DSDB01000545.1 GCA_011057845.1 Phycisphaerales bacterium
CGACGTGGGGCTTCAGTGAGGTCGGCGATCCCGTGCGGATTATTATCTGCCTAAGCCTTGTGGCCTGCGTGTGCGGTTTTCTGCCGTTCAATCGCCACCCCGCCAAGATCTTCATGGGCGACGCCGGAAGCATGCTCCTGGGTTTTATGGTCGCGGTACTCATGCTGCTGTCCGGCGAACGATGGCCCCGCTGGTGGATGGCCTCCGTGGTGATCTTCGGACTGCCCATCCTCGACACGGCCGTCGCCCTCGTCCGCCGCTTTCTGAACCACCGTCCGCTGTTCATATCCGACCGCGGCCACATATACGATCAGATGCTGGACCGCGGCATACCGCTCAAGAAGACCGTGGCAATATGTTACTCGCTGGCCGCCGCCTATGCCGCCGTTGGTCTGGCCATGATCCCGATACGCACCCGTTACGCGGGGATCGTCTACGTGCTGGTCGTCGTCGTCAGCAGCATCGTCGTATGGCGAAAAGGCTACCTGAAGATGGAAGGCCTGCGAGGCGCCGTCCACAGGGAAAGCGATAACGTGCGCCCATAGCCGCTCGCCGTCAACCCGGACAATACCCCCGCATCCCCGGCGTTCTCCCGCTGAGAATCCCCGCGGAACGAATCAAAGCCCGTCTCTGGGCACCGCCCGATACAGCAGTCCGTCGGCGGCGAATTCGTACCTGTCAAGCACATATTCCGGGCAGTAACCCGGCGCCGGCGTCACCACATAGACCGTCCGTGTCGCGGCAATCTCGTCTATTATCTCGGGTGTAATCTGCGGGGCGCCGTCGCTGGATCCCACGCTCGAGACGACTTTTACATCCGGCCGCTTGTCCCGGGCCTTCTGCGTATACAACAGCGGCGGGGCGGCGGTCGCGTCGGCAAGGATGATGCCGTCGCGAGCGGTGTTGCCCAGCGCCTCATCGGCGAATCGGGCTGCGCCGTCATCCCCCGGGCGCCACGGCCGAAGATGATATACCGCATCGTCCCGATACGGCAACTGCCGAGGCCGCTCCGCCAGGCCCAACTCCCGCGCCAGCATCGGCGCCGCCACATAAGCGGGAATCGTCCAGAAGGCGAAAAAGACCAGCACCACCGGCAGGGCCCGCCCGGAGAATCGTTCCAGCATCTCCCAGGCCCCGATTCCCACCAGAATCGCCGCCATGCAGTAGAACGGGATGAAGAACGCATAGCGGTCCACCACCGTGTAGCGAAATGCAAACGCCAGATACAGCACCACCAGCGCCGCCACAACCCGATGAAATCGGCATCGCCGCACCTGCAACGCCACGATCCATGCCCCCAGGATCAGCAGAAACACGTTCGGCGTCGCCAGGTTCAGGCCGATCCACATGAGATTCTCGACAACAATGCGGGCCGTAATCGACGCATTGAGCACATCGGCCCGCCACCGGTCGCCGAAAAGGGCCGAGGCGATGGTCCCGCCGAGGTCTCCGGTCTGGACCCACCGCATGACGAACAGCACCTCAAGCGGAAGCGCTCCGACCCCCCAGAAGGCCGCCATCACTCCTACATCCCGCATCCGTATTTGTCCGTGCATCAACAGGCTGGCCAGCAGCACCGCATAACACACAAATGAGATCGCCGCCAGCATGTGATTGGCCACCCCGAGTCCATTGAGCAGTGCAAGGATATACAGATACCGGACCCTACCCGTGTTGCCGTATTGCAGCAGGACGACCAGCTCCGCCAACAGCAATGCCGCCGTCAAGTTGTAGGTTTCCGGTACGGTCGCATGCCACCAGAAGGTGTGCGAGAGGGCCAACGTCAGTGCCGCAATGGCCGCCGGGAGCGTCCGCTTAACCCACAAGCCCATCAGCAGGAACAGATTCGCCACCGCCCACGCCGAGATCAGGGCTGTCGTCAGCGTCGCCATCCGCGCCGGATCGCCCAGAAACGATGCACCGATTGCGATGAGGTAGTACAACGGATGCGACAGCGCCAGACCCATATTCCCCTCGATATCCCGATTGAGCACCCGCCATTGGATCAGCCCGCTGTCCTGCCACACCAGCGACGGCGCGGACGTCGCCACATACAGCAGGGCTGCCCCAACAAACACCACGGCATAACCCCGCCAAAGCCTCCTGCCGCCAACATGATGTCCATCGCAACCATCCATCCCTGCTATATCGGCACTTGCCCTGGTGAAACTTGCACCCTAAGGCGGCACCAGGCATCAGGCACCGAGGTCAAAGCCGGACCCGCAGATACTCGCTGTCCTGAGAGAACCGTATCACACCCTCGTATATCGCCGGGACCAGTAGCGTATCGCCGGCCGCAAAGACCACCGGCTCGGCCTCCTGGCTGACCATCCGCCCCGAGCCGCTGAGGAACATCAATACCTCCATCCCGCCGGGCGACAGCAGCACCTCGGCCGTGCCGATCTGATGGCCCTTGTCCACCTTGAAGTACGGACAATCCACGAGCCTGCCCACGGTCGTCACCGGCAGGTCCGCCGCCGAGATGTCGAAATGGATGCTCTCCAGAGCCTGGTCGATATGCAGCGGCCGGGCCCGCCCGTCGGCCTCCACCCGATTCCAGTCGAACGCCCGATAGGTCGTATCCGAGGGCGTCTGAATCTCGGCAATCAGAAGACCCGCCCCAATGCTGTGGGCCGTCCCCGCCGGTAGATAATGGCACTGGCCCGGCTCCACGTACACCTTGTCCAGCAACCCCGCCACCGTGCCATCGGCAATCGCGGCCGCGAACTGCCGGCGCGTGGTTCCCTTGCGAATGCCCTTGTAGATGCAGGCCCCCGGCTCGGCCGCGATGATATACCAGCACTCCGTCTTGGGCTCGCCCCGGCCGATCCGCTTGCAGGTCTCAACGTCCGGGTGCACCTGCACGCTTAGAATATCCTGCGCATCCAATAGTTTGATCAGTAACCTGAACGGCCCCTCGTAGTATTCATCCCCCGTGATCTCCTCGCCAAACTGCTCCAGGGCCTCGGCCAGCGTCGAGCCCGCCAGCGGCCCGTTGACAATCACCGACTTGTCCCGTGGCAGGTCCGCCAGTTCCCAACTCTCCCCAATGGTGTCGTCGGGGGGCAGGTCCTTTCCAAAGACCTCCCGCAACCGTTGCCCCCCCCAGAGCCGGTGCTTGAAGATGGGCCGAAACTTGTACGGATAGACCGTCGTCATCGATGCCCATATTACCGGCGCCGCGGGCTTGTGTCTACGATTTGCGCCCTGCAATCGACCGTCGCGCCATTGCGTCAAACCGCAGGGTCCGCCTGGCAACGCCGAGAAACGAGGCGGCCAGGTGCAGATAAACATGGCCCCATAAACAGGCACGTTCACGCGCCGGCAATCCGATGGGCGGAGGGCTTGTCCTCGCGAAAGGCTGCTGTTGTCCGCGCGTCCGGCGTCGGAATCTGATTGCAGCGTGGCGCATATACGGGTACAGTCGTTATCGCCAGTCTGTTGGACCATGCAACGTATTGACATCGGAGCTTCTCAGGATGGCCTTGCGGCAAATTGCCATCATTGTTCTGACACTGCTGTGTTGCGCCATCCCAGCGCCGGCCGCGGGAGAGATCACCCTCCGCCTTGCGACCGGCAGTCGGACGGGCGTCTATTACCCGATGGGCTGCGGCATCAAGCGGATTGTCGAGGACGCCTACCCCAACATCGTGGAAGTCGAGGTCGTCGAGACCACCGGAACCGTCGAAAACCTGCAATTGATCAACAACGGGCAGGTGGACCTGGCCCTCGTCCAGAATGACACCGCCTACTACTTCAGCCACGGCCAGGTCATGTACACCCTGCCTTCGAGCAAGGCGATGGCCGTGGCCTCCCTGTACACCGAACTGATCCAGATTCTGGCCACGCGAAAGAGCGGGATCGAGCATATCGACCAGCTCAAGGGCCGGCGAATCCGCACCGGCTCGCCGCCGCAGAATATCGCCAACAGCGCCACGATCATCTTTGCCCTGGACGGCTGGGAGGCGTCGGACCTGACGGATGTGCGATGCAAGTTCAGCGAGGCCCGACAGATGCTCCTGTCCAACCAGCTCGATGCGGCGGTGGTGACGGCCGGTATCCCCACGCCCCTGCTGACCGACACCGTGGACGGAATCAGCCTTCAGGACCGCGTCAGGATTATTCCCATCGGCGAGGGGCTCGCCAACCGCCTGATCCACCGATTTCCCTATTTCGTGTATACCAGCATCCCCGCCAACACGTATCGCCACCAGAGCGATCCGATCAGGACCGTCGGCGTGCGTGCGATCCTGGTGGCAAGGAAGGGTTTTGAGCATCGCGACGGCGACACCCGCCGACTGCCGCCCGATTTCGTCAAAGCCCTGACGAGGTCCATTTTCGAGAAGACCGACCTGATCCGCACGGGCCACGGCGTCGAGGGGGCGGATCTCAGCCAGTATGACCTGCCTCTGAGGGACGGTCTCAACGGCATACTCGACCACAAGCTGCGCCCCATCATCCCGATTCATCCCCAGGCCAGGGCGTACTACGCCGAGAAGGGGCTGCTGAAGAAGACCCTGGTCGATTACCTGCCGACGATCCTCTGGAGCCTCGCGTGCCTCATCATCCTGGGATATGTCATCAAGTATCGCGCGGCCATCCGACGGATTGCCCGGCGCCACATTCACGTCCGGCTGATCCTGGCGTTCGTCTGTCTGTACATTCTGGGCGCGGTCGCCATGTTCTTCTGCGAGCGCTACAATAACCGGTGCTTCGAGAGCGTGGGGGAATCCTTCTGGTCGATAACCATCTACATGCTCAGCGGCTTTGAGGACCGTTACCCCGTCACATGGCCGGGCCGTGTGTTGTCGATTCTCATCTTCGTGCTGAGCGTGTTCTTCTTCGGCGCCGTGGCGGGGCGGTTTGCCGCGGCTTTTCTTAAGAGAGAAGAGAATATGATGCCCAAAGATGTCAAAGACCATATCGTCATCTGCAACTGGAACGAACGAGGCAAGCGGGTGATCACCGAACTGCGGCACCCGGAGGGCCGGCCCGACGCGGATGTTGTTGTCATTGACAACAAGGCGGTGGATGAAAAGGAACTGGCCCGCATGCCGGGGGCCAACAAGCTCTATTGCATACACGACGATCCGATTCGCCACGGAACCCTCAACAAGGCCCGCGTCAGCGCCGCCGACACGGTTATCGTCCTGGCCGACAGCCAGAGCCCCGATCCCGACGCGAAATCCGCCATGATCATCCTGGCCCTGCTGAGCGAGTGCAAGCGCCGACGCCCGCACATCGTCGCCGAAGTGCTCAACTCCGACAACAGCCAGCACCTCGCCGATGCCGGCGCCGATGAGAC
>DSDB01000173.1 GCA_011057845.1 Phycisphaerales bacterium
CCGCCCTGGTCCATGCTCAGGCTCAGGACCCGGTCGCCCCGGTCGAGCACGGCCGTCATCACAATCTGGTTGGCGCTCGTTCCGGAATGGGGCTGGACATTGGCGTACTGGGCCCCAAAGGCCGCCTTGGCCCGCTCGCAGGCCAGCCATTCGACCCCATCGACCACCTCGCAGCCGCCGTGGTAGCGGGCCCCGACAAACCCTTCCGTTGTCTTGTTCTGTATCACCGACCCCAAAGCCGCCAGGACGGCCTGCGAGCACTGATTCTCGGCCGCGATCAACTGCAGGGTATCGCCGAGCCGCTCATATTCACGTTCGATCAAAGCGTGGACCTGCTCGTCGCTCTCTCGCAGGGCCGACCAGGCCGCCTCGTGATAGATATCGCCGGCGGACCGCCTCTGGCCCGCCGCCGGCTCATCCATGCCGCTGCTGATCCGATTGAGGGCCTGGGCCACCACCCCGCGATTACGCCTGCCGCCGCTTATGCCTGCCGCCATCTGTGAACCTCGAATTCAATGCCGCCGTTGCACAATCGGCCACCGGCAAACGTGGTTTACGTCGCACAAGGCGCCATGCCCGACGCACGCCGATGGTTCCATACAACAGATTCTATCGGCACTGATAGCGGCCTAGCTGGAAACAATCCGCACGATATCGTTGAACGTCACATAGATCGCCAGCGCGCCAATCAGGATCCAGGCCGCGTTCGCCATGACCGCCATGAGCCGCTCGCTCAGCGGTTTGCCGCGGAGCTTCTCGACCAGCAGCAACGCCGCCAACCCTCCATCCAGCGGCAGGACGGGAAGGAAATTGAACACGGCGATGACCGCGTTGATCAGTCCCAGGAAGTACACGTAGTAGATCAGCGGCTGCTGTTCGACAATCTTGTAGCTGGCGTGGAGAATACCCACGGGTCCCATCAATTGCTTCGAGCTGACTAGTCCGGTGAACAGGGTGCGGAAGGTCGAATACGCCTGGGCGATGAACATGACCGTCCGCCGCCAGCCCATGGCCACAGCCTGAACCGGATTGTCGGCCCGATACTCCCGCCGCAACGGCGCAAGAGGCACGACCTTGCCAAACGCCGGTTCCAGGGCGATGGGGCGCTGGGCGCCGTCGATGGCCAACACGGCCTGTCCATACTGCCCGTCGGGGGTCTCATACGCAAGCGTCACGGGTCCTTCGGAAGCCTCCTGCAAGGCTATCGCAATGTCGTGGAAGCTCGTTACCGCATGCCCGTTGACGGAGGTCATCCGCGCCCCACGCGGGATATCGACCGGTTCGGGTCCTTCCACGGCGGCGATGGACTTGGCCACGATGGGGTGCTCGCTGTCGAGCAACAGGGCCGCCCCCATGATGACCTTTCCCTTGTTGTCCTTGCGGGGCTCGACGGTCGTTTGTATCTGCTCGCCCGCCCGCAGCACCTGCAAGGTCATCGGGCGGTTCTCGTGTTCCTCGATGGCCTTGCGCAGTTCCACGTAGGTGGGGTACTCCACATCGGCGACCGCCAGGATGATGTCGTCGGCTTGCAGGGCCTTGGCTCTCTCGGCCTGCGCCTGTCCGGCCTTCTCATTATCCGGGAGGAACCACGACCCTATTCGCTGCAGCAGCGACTTCGGCGGCGCCGGGGGGGCGAATTTCGCAATCTTGAGCCGGGGAACCATCGATCCTATATGAAACAGTCTGTCTTCCATGTGCACGGAATACGTCCGGGCAAACGGCCATCTCAGCGGGATCTCGGTCTGAACCGCCTGCGGTGGTCCATCCTTGCCCTTGCGCTGCGCCATCAAGGAGACCGTGGCTCCATAGGTTCGGTCCAAGACCTGTTCGAGCGCCCAGTAGGTCTCCACGGGCGCTCCCGCAACAGCGGTGATCCTGTCCCCCGGCCGCAGGCCCGTGCTTTGGACCAGCTCATTGACATCGGAGACTGTCTGAATCTCCAAGCTCGCGGGCGGCTCGACCCCAAAGACCCGGAAACCCGGCTCGGCCTCGTCCTCCCTGGCGATGAGAGAGTACCCGCCCTCGGTTCCGTCCTCGTGGCGGACCCGCATCCGGACCATCTCGTCGCGGCCGGACAGCGCCGCGGCAATCTGAATACTGCTGAAGTCCAAATCCTTGGTCTTGCCGTCGATCTCCAGCACCTCGTCGCCCGGCCTCAGGCCCGCCTTCTCGGCGGGCGAGCCGGAGATGACACCACCCACAATGGGCGGCGGCAGCTTGATACCGATGGAGAAGGCGGTTATGAAAATGACCACCGCCGTGACGGCGTTGAAGGTTACACCGGCTGCGATCACGGCCAGTCGCGTGCCAATCCGCTTGTTGGCGAAGCTGCGCGGGTCGTTCGTGGACTTGGCCGCTCCCACGTCCTCCTGCCCCAGCATCTTGACGAATCCCCCGAACGGAATCAGTCCCAACTGATACTCCGTTTCACCGGGTTCCATCGCCCCACCCACCGTGAACGTCGCCAGCGATCCGTCGTCCTGCTCGTCCCTGGTCTTGCCCTCGTCCTGGGCCTCGCCGGCATCTCTGTGTTCGACCTCAAGAAACCCCGGCAGGATACGGACCCGCAGGCCCCTGGCCGTGCGTTTGATCCCCAGCAGCGTCGGGGGCATGAACATCGAGAACGCCTCGACCTCGATATCGCTGAGCTTGGCCACGATGAAATGCCCGAACTCGTGCACGAGGATCACCGTGCCGAAGCCCAGCATCACCAGGAGGATGTTGCCGAACGTGTCCAGCCGCTCGGCCACCAACGAGACCACCGTCACGACCACCAGCACCAGTATCAGCACCCGAATGATGTTCCTGCGGGACCACTTCGCCTTTGTCATTGAGTTACTCCACGAGCCACAGACTATCTACCTACACGCAACCCCCGCAACTTCTCTTCGCGCCCAGGCGTCGGCCTCCAGAAGCTCCTCCAGGCCGACCCTCGCGCGGACACTATGACTATCGAGGCAATGCTCGATAAGTTCAACGATGTTGACGAATTTGATGCGTCCGGCCAGGAATTCCCCTACGGCCGCCTCATTGGCGGCATTGAACACCGCCGCGGCCGTGCCGCCCGTCCTGGCCACCTCAAAACCCAGCCGCAACGCCCGAAACACCTCCATATCCGGCTTCTCGAACGTCAATCGCCCAATCTCGCCCAACGACAGACGCTTGCCCAGGCCGTTGGCCCGCGCCGGGTACGTCAAAGCATACTGAATGGGTATGCACATGTCGGGCCGGCCCAGGTGGGCAATCATCGAGCCATCGACGAACTCCACCAGCGAATGCACGATAGACTCCGGATGCACGACGACCTCGATCTGCTCGACGGGGGCGCCAAAAAGCCACCTGGCCTCGATGACCTCCAGGGCCTTGTTCATCATGGTGGCCGAATCGATCGTGATCTTGGGCCCCATCGCCCAGGTGGGGTGCGCCAGGGCCTGTGCGGCCGTCACATCCTCCAGGTCGGCCCGGCTGAACCCTCGGAACGGGCCTCCCGAGGTCGTAAGCACGATCTTGCTGACATCCTGGCGGCGGCCAGCCTGCATCGCCTGGAAGATCGCGGAGTGCTCGCTATCGACGGGAATCACCTCGGCGCCGCCGTCGGCGGCCTCCTGCATCAGCAACTCCCCGGCGACCACCAGGGGCTCCTTGTTGGCCACGGCGATCCGCTTGCCGCTGCGCGCCGCCGCCAGGACCGCCGGCAGCCCCGCCGCCCCGACCACGGCCATCAGAACGATATCCACATCATCCATCGATGCAATCTCTTCCAGGCCCGCCGCCCCGGCCAGTACCTCCGTCTTGAGACCGGCGATCTGATCCCTGAGTTGCCCGGCACAGGTTCGATCCGTGACGGCCGCGTATGGCGGCTCGAAGCGACGAACCTGCTCGGCCAACAGTTCCACCCGGCTGTTGGCCGTCAGTGCGTAGACCTCATACTCAGGGCCCAACGCCTCGATTACGCGAAGCGCGTTACGCCCGATTGACCCGGTCGACCCCAGTATCGCAACTCGTTTAACCGCCAATACGCCGGCTCCTGGCCAAGAAAACGCCGTTTACAGCCCTGCCAACCCCACATCCGCCGCCCAAAGGAAGCCGGCCGCCACGCAGGACATGGCAACAGACCCGCCGGCCTTTGCTTCTTGCCAGCCCAATCATAAGCCCACCAGCCGGGGTCTGTCAAGCGGCGGCATTCGACGGGCCTCGCGGCGTATGACGGCGCCTGAAACGACGGCATGTCGCGGCAGCCGACAACAAGACCTACTCGACGTCGTCCTTTACAGTGGCCGCGAAAAACCCCTCGACTTCACTCAAATACACTACGCTCCCGTCGCCTTCACCCTGACCCTGACCCCAACCTCCACCCCCGCCACGCCACTTGCTCCCGCGAAGACCGTCACAGAGCAATCCATGCTCACCACTACCTGGAAGACCCTATCCCTGACCACGTTAGCCAAACCCACCCGAACCTCGGATCAACAAGACCACTCTGTCCCGAAGATCGGCACCCGCGATGCGTGGAAAGGGGATCGCCTCCGCCGAGCTCAATCGTACTCCAACTGACGGCTGACACCGACCGGGGAGGAGTTCTCTCGACGCCTCACCTGCGATGACACTCCCCACGCAACTGTTCGTCACGAATGCCCTGCCTCGACCTTGAATGTCAGGCCCAGTCGTCTGATCAAGCCATAATCATCGATCCAGTCTACTCCTAACGCCTCACATACGTTAGGGATCTTCACACGTGGGCTGTTGGGAGGCGCGTATTCTTCCTTGGTGACAACAACAGCGCTTTCTGCCAACGCGTGAGCAATTACCCAAGGGTCAGCCTTCGACCTGCCTCTTATGCTATCGACGAGCCTGTGGTGTCGTTCCTCCTCAAAGACCTTGGCCAAGCACTCCTGGACGTCGTCGGTAATAGGCCTGAAGAAATGCTCCCTGGGGCTTAGCCACTCCCTCAGGTTGTCATCGATACGATCAATTTCAAGCTTGACTTCCTCTGGAGCGAATATAATGCCCTGCTGTGCGTATTCATCCAAGCACCGCCAGTAGTCGCTGCAGAAATCCATGTGATAGTACTTACTCCACGCTTCGATGAATATGTTCGTATCAAGACAGTATTTCATATTGAGTCTCTCCCGCCGAAAACCTGCATTCGTGCATACGACGCGTATCGTCCGATCTCATCCAGCCGAATACCAAGCAGGCTCGAAACATCCCTGCCTGATACTCTGCCACTCTGGTAGGCTTCGAGAACCAGTCGACTGAACTGCATACCATTGGCGACTAACCGCATTCGGTAAGGAGA
>DSDB01000638.1 GCA_011057845.1 Phycisphaerales bacterium
ACTCCCGGAATTGGCGCACGGCCCGCGTGCGGAACGCGACCCACGCCAACACCCCGACAAAACCGGCCACAACGGCCGCCGATCCGACTGAAATCACTGCCCACGCACCCCGATAAGAGACCCGGTTATCCAACCGTCCGTTCGCCGGCGAAGGGATCTTAGTCCGGCTCGTGTTCCCGCTGGAAGGTCTCTTCCTCCAGCGCGTTGATCACGGTATTCAATTCCGCCTCCGTCCGAATCCATCCATAGTGCCCGTCCACCAGGAATGCGCGATACCAGTGAATCAGATTCCTGGCGAACTCATCGTCCTTGCAGTAGATCCCGAACGAGATCTCGCCCGCGTGCGAGCCGTGCTTCTTCGGTTTGGCCGGAAAAGCCAGCAGAACCGCCGACCGCGACAGCAGAAACTCGATGTCCGACACGCGGCTGTTGTAGATGCGAAGCCGCCCGCTCTTGATGGCCTCGGGATACTTGCGGAACAGGTGTCGCGCCGCGTTGCTGAAACCGGCGACGCTGAGATTCATCGCTCGGTGCACCCGCACATCCGGATAGTCCTCGATGATGCGGTAGAGATCGCTGAGGTAGTCCTCCATGGGCATCCGTTCGCCCTCGAACAGCATCACGGTCCACAGTTCGCTCTGCCCCGTGGCGTCCAGTTGCTCGTTGAGCATCTGCCGGGCCACGTCGTAGGTCTCGCGGCGGTTGTGGAGCACCTTTAACTGCCGTTCGATCATCGTCCGGGCCCAGTTCGGCACATCGGCCGGCATCGATTCCGGCAGGCACACGCCCAGCCGCGTCAATAATCGCAGGAACTGCTTCTCAGGCGATCCGTAGAACCGCCGTCCGACGATGCTGCCCACATTGCCGTTGCATTCCATTCCAAAGCGTTTGTGGTAGCCGAAGCTCAGCCTCTCGACGGCAAAGCCGCGTTCCAGCATCGCCAGCTCCAGGGCGTCGATCAGGGCCACCGCCTGCTTTTCGGGGGCGTTGTCCTT
This sequence comes from Phycisphaerales bacterium, assembly GCA_011057845.1. Classification (GTDB taxonomy): domain Bacteria; phylum Planctomycetota; class Phycisphaerae; order Sedimentisphaerales; family Anaerobacaceae; genus UBA2266. Next base: position 996 of record DSDB01000638.1, read on the forward strand.
CGAGAGATGCACGTTCGGACACAGGACGATCGTCCGGCGGCCGATCATGTCGGAATGCGCCATGAGTTCCGCCACGGCGTCGTTGATCTCCTCACGTCCGTCGTACAACTCGGCGCAGACGAAGACCACGACGACATCCGCGAATTCCCGCCGTTCCTGGCGATCGGATATGGTCGCCGGGTCGATCCGGTTGGACGGCCGCCTGTCCTCGAAGTAGCAACTCGAGCAGTGGTGGAATTCCAGAATCATATCTTCTCTTCGGTCTTGCCCCTGACGTCAATCCGCGATCTCGGCTCGGATCCGCGATTTCGACGTGTCGATGCCTCGCCCTTCTTCATTCGAGACCCTATACAGGCATCAACACGCGAGATAAAAAGCCCCACATTCGGGCTCTCCATCCGGTCGCTGAACCCCACCTCGTTCAGTATCCGTACCATTTCGGTCGCCTCCCGGAATTCGGGGGAATCGGCCATAGCCCGGGCCTCGGCCCGCGTCAGCGATTTCAGGAAGTTCGGCAGACACCCGTCCCGCAGTCCGTCGGCGTAATCGACAAGCAGCTCGTGAATTTCGCGGTCTTCTTCACTCATGGTCCGGCTCCGGCATTATGCCTGCACCTTGGCCTCGCGGCCGTACTCACTCAGCATCTTCTTCAACTTCAACAGCGTCCGAAACTCCAGCATCTTGACCGCGCCGACCGTCGTCTTCAGTTCGTTGGCGATGGCCCGGTTCGACATGCCTTCCATCCAGAGTTCGATGGCGCGACGCTCCCTGGCCTTGAGCTTCGTCAGGGCCTTGCGGAGGATCGCCTTCAGTTCTTCCTGGCTCATCATTTCCAGCGTGCCCAACTCCGGGGCTACGAGATCCTGCATGTCGTTCTGCGACATGTGCAGGTGCCGGTTCAGCCGCCGGTACACCTCGCGCAGGCGCTTGCGCATGTAATACAGGTAAACGGTGCGCACCAGTTCCTTCTCGGTTTCGACGTTCCGCAACTTCTCCGGGTTTTCCCAGATGTCCGCGTACACGTCTTCGAGAATGTCTTCACATTCCACCTCGTTGCCCAGGTACCGATACAGATACCGCATGAACATGCCGAACGTCTCCCGCACGAACGGCTCCATCGCTCGGCGGCGACGCTCGGCATCCGGGTCTATCAGGCCCTTCAAGGCATTTTTCAACGACCGGTCCATCATCGGTTTTCAGGTTCCGTCTTCTACCCTCGTTACAGCACTTCGGCGCAACGCTACGTTGCTTCTTTCACTGGCCATTCACGTTACAGGCTAAGACCCGTCATTATACCTGGGTCCGAATGGCCAATCAACCGCGAAATGCACGTCCGAAAACCGATAGTGACGCCCCTGGATCCCGATCCGCGGCCCCTGGGAGGGCCGTCGCACCATCGTCAAAACCCGTAGACCGGTCTCAATTCCTCCTGTGTCGGCAGAGGTTCACCGTTACGTACCTGGCCTGCTCGAGGGTCTGCTGCCTTTCAGCCTCGGCCTTCTGTTTGTCGCCTTCGTTTCCAATCCGATGGTCTTGCATCTACCCTTCATGGTTTCACCTGCTTACGGCTGAACCGCCTCGCCCTGAGGCTGTGCCTGGGCCTGTCGGGCCTCCAGCAGCTTCGCAGCCAGGTTCAGCAGGACCGTCGCGGAATGGGTGTTGCGGAGGTCCAGGCTTGCATTCTGCAAGGGCTCGACGGCCGCTTCGGTCTCGCCGATGCCCAGCAGATGGTAACCCATCAGCAACTGCAGGTTGGCATCGAAGGGGTACTTCTCGATCTGTGTCTGCAACGCCTCGATCTGCTCGATCAGCGGTTCATCGTCCTTGTAGAGCCCGCGAGGATAGAAGACGCCCTCTTTGTCGGGCTGGACGTTGACCAGCGCCTCGCGGAGGACTTCGGCGGACTCCACATACCGACCCTGGGCGAAAAGGGCCTGTGCATAGGCGAACGGAAGGACCGTGTCTTCCGGCGATGCGGTCCGTGCCTCGGCGAACTGGGCCGCGGCCGTAGCGAAATCCCCGGCCTCGAACGCCTTGACGGCCGCCTCGAAGTACATATCCGCGGCCGTCACGGTGGCCGGTTCGGCAGGGGCCTGCTGCGCCAGCTTCTCGCGGACATCGGCGAACGTCGTGTGGTCGGCCGGCTGGATGGTGTTGGTCCCGCCCGCGGAGTAGGCGGCCGTGTCGGTGTCGCCGTAATAGTTGTAGGTGTAGTAGTTGTACGTGTCGCCGCCGACCTCATACGGCACCGGATAGTAGCCGTACCACTCGTAGGGATGGCAACCGTACCAGTAGTAGCGCTGGTAGGCGTAGTCCATCGGCCAGTACCCGCCCAGGCTCACGAACACATACTTGCGATGATAGTACGGATACACGTATCGGAACGACCAGCCGGGGTAGCTCCAGAAGTATGGATTGTAGCATCCGTGGTTATAGCTTACGACGAACCGGAAGCTGGGCCATACGCTCCAGTGGCGGGCATGGCCGTATCCATCGAAATAGGTGTAGTGGCTGTGGTACGTATGGCGGACATCGTGCGGACGGTCCTTCACCCATAGCAGCCGCTCGCGTTCGATATGGACGTTCCTCTCGAACGAACGATCCATCCGCCGTCCAATGACCTCACGGCTGTAGGAGATATCCCGCACATCCCGGCGGATGTACTTGACGCCATCGGGAGTCGTTACGGTGTCGTAGGTGGTGCTGCGGCTGATGTCGCGGACGATGCTGCGCGAGGGCTTCGTATCCTCGCTCAACGCGCTCGGATCCCTTCGGGCCTCGATGCGGTCGCGCAGTGCGCCGACGCGGGTATCGCGGTCGAAGGCCCGTTCCTCGCGGCGTTCATCCAACGCATTCAGTCTGTCCTGCCGATTGCCGTTGAGGGCGTCTCGGCGGGCCTCCCGCTGAGCCGCCAGACGGTCCACCACGGACACCGACCGAGTCGAGCTGTCTGAAGTGGCCACTGTCGTTGCGCTTGCGGAAACGTTGTCGGGCGTTCGTCTCTCGGCTATGCGCTGCTGGAGTGCATCGACGCGGGCATCGCGCTCGGCAGTCCGTTCTTCCCGGCGTTCATTCAACGTACCCAGACGCGCGTCGCGGTTTTCCGCCGCGTCGGCCCTGCGGGCGTCAACCCGCTCGGCCAGCGTTTCTCGCCGGGCGTCCCGCTGAGTCGCCAGCCGGTCCACAATGGATTCGCCTGTGCGGCTCGATATGGCCGGTTCGGGTGCTGAACCATCGGCCAGAGGCGCCGTAGCCGGGGTTGCGGTGGCTGTGCCCGTGTGGCTGGAGGCCGGGGCTCTATCCGTTGTGGAAGCGCCAATCCGTGTGCCGATTCCCGAACGGCTCTCAAAGGGGCGAACCGTAGGCGACTCGGGTCGAACCGACGCAATCGCGTTCGACCTCACGGGAGAAGTGCTCGCACCGGCCCCGATACGACTGCCAATACTGCGTGTGATGCCGCTGCCGGCGGTGGTATCCCGCACGACGCGATCAACGCCTGTGCCGGACGATCCACCGACGGCGAGTCCTGGGGTGTTCTCGGCTACGCTGGCTGAGCGAGTGGACTCACGAATGACAACCGGCCGACTGCGGGTGGTTACAGTCTGCGCACCACTGGCGGCCGGAGGCTCTGATCCGATCCGGCTGCCGAGCACGCGGCTGCGATTGAGGCTGCTGGAGGCGGGAGAATCGACGGCCATGCCACCAGGGCTTGTCGTCCGAGAACTTGCCACCCTGGATACACGAGTGCCGGGAGTTGCCGTCACAGGAGTCGACAGGCTGGAACCGGCCGGGCCTGAGATCTCGGAAGATCGTCTGTAAACCGTCAGTGGAGCACGGGTTGCGCTGGATACGGATGTGCCGGTGGCCGTAGAGGGCCGTTCAACGCTCACCGGCCCACGAGCGACAGCGGTTCCCGATGACCTGACGGTTGGTCCACTGCTCGGGGCCGAGACCGGCGCCTGAACGGATGCCCTGGCACTGGCTGGAGCCGATACGCGGGCATTGCCTACTGATGAATTACTCGGTCGGTCGGCGACCCGATTGGCCAGGACCCGTGACTCCGCGGCGCGAGCGGCGCCTGCACTGACCCTGGGTCCTGAATTTACCGACGGCGCCGAGCGGGTGCTCGGCGTTGCCCTTGGGGCGCTGGCTTGTCGTGTTGCACGCGGAGCGCTTTGCCGGGATGCCTGTGCGGCAGCCCGATCGGCCGCTCGTGAGGCCGCTGCTGACGAACGTGCTTCTCTGGCGCCCAGCAGCGGCTCTGCCGCCAGACCAACGGCCAAAACCAAAGCCGCCA
>DSDB01000048.1 GCA_011057845.1 Phycisphaerales bacterium
CACAGCCCGCTGACCGGCCGGGAACTGGTGGCGGCCAAGGTGCGGGAGCTGGTGTCGATGGGCGGGACCTGGCCGAACTCGCCGAAGGACGAGGGCGAGTACAATTTCACGATGGACCGCCCGGCCGCACACAAGGTCATCAACGAATGGCCCGGGCGGATTGTGTTTACGGGCCTGGGCAAGGACGTGATGACGGGCGGGCGACTGGTGGCCGAGGGGCCCGGGGATAATCCGGTCCCGGCCTTTTACCGCAACTTCTTCAAGGCCAACAATGTCTCGGCGCGGTCAAGCTGGGACCTGATTGCCGTGCTCTACGCCGTCCGCGGCCTGTCGGAGTACTTCACGCTGGTCTCCGACGGCAAGTGCATCACCCCGGACGAAGCCAGCCACCAATGGCAGGGCGGCCCGGCCTCCAACCACGCCTACCTGGAATACAGAATGCCGCCGCAGGCCCTGGCGGCCGTAATCGAGGACCTGCTACTGACCGCCCCGGCGCGATAGACCACAAGAACAATCACCGCGTGTGCAACACGTTGCACACCCTACAAAGCTGCTGGCCACCCCAGCCCGTTAGATTACAGGGACAATCCTGCGGCGGCGATTTCCGTGGTCTTCTCAAGGCGAATAACCGCATTTCTGGAGCAAGGCCCCCAGTTCGCGGCTGGGCTACTGCTGGGTGAAGCGATTGCGCAGGGATTCATTGGCCGACAGAAGGTACTTTGCCTTTGACGTGATGATCTTCATTCGATCAGGGCCGGGAATACAAGTAGGTGCGTTGGGGTCGGCGTTTTGCGCGGCGGCGTCAAGCAGTGCGATGCATTCGGCCAGACGCTCTTGTGGGACGTCCATGCCCGGCCAGGAGTCGATGCTGGTCCACGGGTTCTCTTCGCAGAAGGTGATTCGCTGGATGTCCTGCTTGTCCAGACACGGCCACAATCCAGCCAGGCTCGCACGCTCGCGCCAGTCGCCCTCCATGGGGTGGTAGCGGCCCATCAGGGGGCCTACATACGTGCCCTTGTCCGTTATGACTTTGAGGACTCCGGTGCAGGTCTGTCTTGGAAACGGGCCGGCGAGTTCCGGGAAAGCATCCGTTGGAAGGCTTTCCGGCTGCGTTGGATCGAGGAACAATTCCGCGTAAGGCTGCCAGTCCTCAGGGCGATAGCGGTAAAGGACGTGCCATGTCTCGGGGTCTTCGTCGGGGTCCTCATCGCACCAGACGAAACTGATGATCTGCTTGTCCTTTACGCTTGCCCACAGTTGCTCGCCGGTTTGACATCTGACAAACGGAGGCTGGGGTGAAGACGGCTTGGCCTCAGGGCGTCGTTTGGCGCAGCAGCAGTAGAGCAAGGCAAGCAGAAGGGCCAGAACAAGCACGGCTATTGGTTTCATAGGTTGTCCCTTAGCGGTGAAAACCCCACTCATCGAGCTTCTGTTTCAATTCGGGGGATGTCCAGCCGATGCCACGAATTGCATTATCGTATTGGATTACGGGAATGATGAATTTGTGCCTATCGGTGATTATCTGCATCGGCATTGTTGGACTGAGTTCGTTAGCGAAACGATCCTTCTCGTCGTCCATCGCCCTGCAGAGTACTCGGATCACCTGCTTTATGCGTTTCGGTTCGGTGATGCGGGCCCAGGGTTCGCCCCAATCCTCCGGCTTTCGCCCCATTTCGTCCAGAGGGACGCCTTCGAACCCATAGATCGCAATCCCCTGAACGTGCTCGGTATCGAGATTGTGGCGGATGCAGTCCAAACGGTTGTATCCGATCCACTCATTTGCCAATGGATGGGGCTCTGCGCAACAACAGCCGAAGACCCAGGATGTAACCAGCTTAAACTGTTCAAAGGAAAGCTCTTCAAGCGGCTCATTGGGGTCATGTCCGAAGAACGCGATTGTTTCGGGCTTCACTCCCGTGGCGGTCTCTTCGAGGTTCCGGAAGAAACGGTGGAGTCTCTGGCATTCCACGCTGTCGGTCGAAAAAACGAATCGGCTGGATTGGCTGCAACCGGAAACCCCAATCGACACAAGAAGAGCCGCAAGACATGTCTCTCTCATGATTTCGTTCTCCTATTGAATTCTCAGTGCCGTGAGGTCTCCCTGTCCCATCAGTCTATAGTTGTCATGAGGGCCACTCGGAACCCACTTTGTTTGGTTGATCGTATAGGTTATCGCGTTCCAGAGCGTGTCACCATCTTTAAGTTTGTCCCATTCGTTGAACGTCCATATGTTATACCGGGAAGTCTCTCCCTTTATCGCTTCATTCCACCACCCTTGATATACTTGTGTAGCTGAACTGCACATCCCTAACGCCCAACTCATGTCATTATGAGATGTCGCCAAGAGACCCTGCTGCCCCTCAGGGCCTTCGATCAACGTGCCGTTGCCCGTCAGTTTGAGACGGCCCGTAAAGCAGCAATCAAAATGAACGAATTTCAACCGTCCTTCCGGGAAGCCAATTGCCCTCATGCTATGGGCAGTGGCTTCAAGACTGCCAGGCAACACCTCGCACCAGGGGGGTGCCTGTCCCGACGGAAAATCAGACTGCTTCACGGAGAACACATACCCATCACTAAGCTGTATCGTGGTCCGCAGCAGGCTGGAATTCTCAACAGGCTGATAACCACCATGGTATGAGTAGTATATGTACTCAATAGTACGATTCTGGCCGTACCACTTGAGGACTTCGTAGGACGCTTGTTTGTCTGTTAAGTAGGCGTACGGAACGCCTCGAGCCTGAAAGGCCTGTTCGACTACGGTGAAATTCCCGTGGTCTGAGAACTTGCGGCGCCACCAATTTGGTGAGATGATCAGTGCCTTGATATTGGCCGGGACCTTTTTGGGGTTGAATTTCACAGCCAGAGGTTTCGTGAGAGATTCTCCACTTGGCGAGGCTTCCGCGAACACTATTGAGTCGAGGTTGTTGCTTGCGGTAACACTCGCGGGGACCGAATCGTTCAGATTCTGCCCTAGGTAGGTTTGGGACCACACAAGGTTGTCATCTCTATCGTACACGCTCACCGAGATATCACTCTCGCCGGAGTAATCTGCGCAGAAATGATAAGGTTCGTCCACTTCGTAGGCAGTTGCTCCAACGCACCGGGCGAGGAAACAACTCGAGTTATCAGATGCGACGCGGGAGCAAGTAACCTGGCCGCCAATGCTGATCGCCACCGTCTTCAGTTCATGTGCGCCGCTGCCCAAAGCAGAAATGTCCAGTGGAATACTATCTTCGCTCCTGAACCCAAGTATTTCGCCGACGTACACCCCGTCCACGAGAAGGAAAGCCCGTTCGGTATCGGACGTTATGCCCGCAACGCCGATGTCAGTATAGCCCGGCCCGGGACCATCGGAGATTATCGGGATAATATCCGGGTGACCCTCGACCACCTGCCAGGTTGCGGCGAGGAGGGCGAAGTCCTTGAAATCCACCTCGCCATCACTATTGAGGTCGCCGGGAATGCCAGGGGTGCCGGTGTCGAGCCATGTGTCGGCGAGGACATCGAGGTCCAGGCCATCGGTGATAGTGTCTTTGTTCAGATCACCCGAGGCAAGGCCCGTTCCGGCATTAACGTAATCCCAGTTGGGATAGTGGAAGCCTATATCAGTGAAACCGCCGTCGGGCAGGCCATCCGTGCTCGTCGTCGTGCCGATCAGGCGGGTCTGTTCGATGTACTCCATTCCGGCGTCGATGAAGGGACAATCCTCGACAAGATGCCATCCTTGTGGATCGTAGGGGTCCTGTGTCGCCTGTACCGGATCGTATTCTCCGAAGGCCCAGTTCTTGTTCGCGGCGTTGTAGTAATAGCCGGTGTTGGCGACCATCCCCTGCATATAGCCGTCGACGAGAGACAGCCCGCACTCGGCCGACCACGAGACGATGTTGTTGACAATCGCGACGGTCCCGGCGGCCTGCTCTTGATCAGTGCCGTGAACGAAGATCCCGTAGTGATGATAGTCGCAGGTGTTATTCTGGATGAGAATATAACTATCGGCTTCGCCCTGGCCTTCGAGTGACTCCATATACACTTCTATACCGCAGCTTCCGTAGGGATTGTAGCAATCGGCGATCCGATTGTTCACAATATCGCTGTGGCGCGTTCCGTATTCCACAACGCCGTAGCGATTGTACGAAAGCCGGTTGTTTTCAATCGGCGTATCGAGCCGAATATCGCGTGTCCAAACGGCAACGTACGCGCACTCTATGTAGTTGTACGTGATTCGTGTTGCCGGGGACGCCGTGGGTTCGACAAGAATCGCACAGAAGTAATCACCCCATCCGTGGCGCACATCCGAAGTATAGATGATCGGCGCATCGGGCGTTCCGGAGGAGATCAGTGTTCCGCCATTGTTGACGATCAGGCCGCCGTAGTAGCCGAAGCTCATCAGCGTGCCCGGCTCAATGACAAGCAGGGCCTGGACGTTCACGCTGGCCGTTATATGGTATATGTTGTCGGGCGTCCATATCTGATTGGTTGTGATGTCTGAGTTGATCTCGACGATGGGCAAGTCCAGTTCCATCAGCGACTCGCCGCCCTCCCCCGCCAGGGCCTCGCCCACGTTCGATTCCGCCTCGAGAGGCGACTTGACCTGCGCCTTGGCGACACCGGCGTCCGATGGGCAATACAGCAAACCGGGCCTCGGTTTGTTCCGGGCCGGCGGCGCAAGAGGCGGCAGTTTAAAGCTCTCGGCCGTGATCTGTTCGGCACGCTCGATCTCAGGAATCGACCTGTCTTGCCCACCGCCCTGCATCATTTGGTTGGGGTCGGGTTCGCCTATGAGAATAGGATCGGCGAAGAATACGGCCGGTTGGCACTCCGCGTCGAAGCCGATGCTCCATTCGCCCGCGATGGAAACCGCGACCTGGCCGCCGTGGTAGGTGAACCGCAAATACCCGACGACGCCGTTGGCTTCGTTCGGCCATGCCACGCCGCCGAGCGCGACCCAGCCGTCAGAGTCGTAATAGCCGTCGATATTCCAGCCGGGTTCCCAGCCATACTGATTGCAGTCCGCCGGCCCCATCACGGCCGTCACGTTCGCATCGCCGACGGCCTGCGCCCAGAGGCTCAGAAGGTACAAAGGCCCATCCGTACGAACGTAAACCGTTACCTCCTGGTTCGGGTCCGGCGTATGGTTGTCGGCAACCAGCCACACCGCCCCCGAAGCCCCCGTTGAGATAAGCCCCGCCAGAACCCAAGCCGCCAATCCCGTTCTGATGTTCCCGGCTCCTTTCCGCAATACACGCGCTCATACCCTTGCTTTCCTTTTCCCGCGG
>DSDB01000261.1 GCA_011057845.1 Phycisphaerales bacterium
ATTATGTACATGCTGTTGTTTCGCGGTCCGCGAAAGCAGCAGCAGAAGCATAAGGAAATGGTCCAGACACTGGCCAAGAATGACAAGGTCAGGACTATCGGGGGCATCATCGGAACCGTCGTGGACATCAAGGATGACGAAGTCGTCCTCAAGGTGGACGAATCGAGCAATACGAAGATACGCGTTGTCGCCAGCGCTATCGGAAAGAACCTGTCAAAGGAGTAGCCGCCTTCCTGCCGCTCCTGCGACCGCCTTTTGCCATAACCAGAGGACGTGCACATGAACAAAAATCTGACGTGGAAGTTGGTCCTGATCATATTCGTTACGGCGCTGGCGGCACTGAAGTTGTATCCGCCGGACAAGAAACTCAAGCCCGGCATCGACTTGGCCGGCGGCACCAGCCTCATCTACGAAATCGACGCCCAGGGTCTCGATGATGATCAGCGGGATGGTCTGGCCGCGAGAATGATCACCGTCCTTCGCCGCCGCGTCGACCCGACGGACATCCAGAACCTCATCTGGCGTCCTCAGGGCGACACTCGCTTCGAGATTCAGATGCCCCTGGCCAGCACCGACACCCGGGAGAAGCGTCAGGCCTACGAGAACGCCCTCAACGAACTGCTCGAAAAGAATGTCAACCCCGCCCGGATATTGCGGTCCCTGCAGAAACCCGCCGACGAGCGCTCGGCTGAACTGGAGCAACTTGCCGGCGGTGACCCGAACCGCGCCGACATACTCAACACCCTGGCGAAGGTCCATGACGAGCGAAAGATACTCCAGGACCTGCGCGACCGCCTGGACGAGGAGTTGGCCGAGGCCGCCCGCCGCATCACCGACGCCAATATCGACGTTTCCCGCATAGACGGCCACCGGGGCGAGTGGGCCAATCTTGACGACGAAAAGCTCCGCACAACCGTCCAGACCTTCCTCGGCGACCCCAACGCCGCCGACGCTGATCCAAACAAGGCCGTGCTCATCGTCGAATACGTCAGGACTTATGCCCAGCGGACCTCCGCCGTCGACCAGTTGACGGACACACAGACCGGCAAGAACCGTCAGTACCGCGAGGCCCGGCAGAAACTCGACAACCTTATCCTCAGCGAGGATCAGATTGAGAGCGTCCTGGAACTCGACGCCAAAGACCCTCTCCGGCGACAGGGCATTGAGAAGCTGATGGCCCAGTTCCCGGAACGCAGGGACGTCATCCAGAAGGTCGTCGTTGCCTATGATGCATACCGTCCCTACCAGGGCCGCCTCGACGACCCCCGCGACCTGCAGCGTATGCTCAAGGGCGCCGGAATCCTGGAATTCCGCATCCTTCCCACCCAGGGGCACCCGGATGTGGATATGGACGCCATGCGACGCTATCAGGAACTTCTGAAGGAAAAGGGACCCACCTACGCATCGGACAGCAAATACGTCTGGTGTGAGATCGAGAAGCCCGGCGAAGGCGGCCGCGGCTGGCGGGCGCGCGACGCCCAGGAGAACGAGACCATCACCGGCGAGTTCGGCGGCAAATGGTATGTCCTGGCCTCCAACAGTCCGAAAGAGTGCCTGCTCCACGGCGCCGGCACACAACCGTGGAAGCTCGAGAAGGCCCATCCGTCGAACGACCAGATGGGCCGCCGCGCCATCTCCTTCTACCTTGATCCCCGCGGCGGCAGGCTCTTCTCGGCCGTCACCGGAGAGAACATCGGACGGCCCCTCTGCATCCTCCTGGACAACCTGGCCATCTCCGCACCGACCGTCCAGTCCAAGATTTCCCAGGACGGTCAGATCACCGGCGCCTTCTCGCAGGAAGAAGTTGACGACATGGTCAACAAGCTCAACGCCGGCTCCCTGCCCGCCCGGTTGATTGAGCAGCCCATCTCGGTCAACACCATCGGCCCGTCCATCGGCGCCGACAACGCCCGACAGGGCATCCGGGCCGGCTACATCGGCCTTGCCGTTGTGGTCGCGATCATGCTGGGATACTACCTGCTGGCGGGCGGTGTCGCCGACGTCGCGCTGCTGCTGAACGTCTTGTTCATCCTGGCGGTTATGGCGGGATTGCGGGCCACGTTCACCCTGCCGGGCATCGCCGGTATCATCCTGACCATCGGTATGAGCGTCGACGCCAACGTCCTGATCTTCGAACGCATCCGCGAGGAGCAGATGAAGGGTTCGTCCCTGCGAGTCGCCATAGGCAACGGCTATCAGCGGGCGCTCTGGACGATTATCGACGCCAACGTCACCACCTTCCTCACCGCTGCCATCCTGTATTTCGTGGCCTCCGAAGAAATCAAAGGCTTCGCCATCGTGCTCATGATCGGTATCGCGTCGAGCATGGTCACGGCCCTGTTCGTCACGCGCGTCATCTTTGACGTGCTGCTGTCTCGGGGTATCGTCAAGGATCGACTGCTCATGCTCCAGCTCATCCACAGGCCCAATATCAACTGGATGGGTCTGCGACCCCTTTTCCTGACGGTCTCGCTGACTCTTGTGGCCGCCGGCCTGTTTACGTTCTTCACCCGCGACGATACCCGCAACAGCAAGTACGACATCGAGTTCACCGGCGGCACCAGCGTTCAGATCACCCTCAAGGAAGGCGTCGGTCTGAACCGCGAAGACGTCGAGAAACGCATTCAGAAAGTCGGCATAGACCAGAAGAACGCGCTGGCCTCGGCCAACGTCTACAGCGTCGGCAAGACCGGCCGGCAATTCGAAATCAACACAACCGAGACGAACAAGATACGGCTCACGACGATACTGGGACCCGGCGTCGCCATGACCGCCAGCGACGTGACGGCCGCCATTGTCAAGGCCCAGACCGACCTCAAAACCAACCTGGGCAAACTCGTTGTCACGCAGGATCCCGCCAATCCAAGGGCCTTCACCATCGAGACCAGCCAGATGAGCCAGTCCGCCGTGCAGGCCGTCCTCGCCGCCGCCCTGCCGGGGGCCGAGGTCTCCGATCCCGAAGTCAACGAGGTCGTCAACGACGCCATTCGCGGCGCCTTTGCCGATGAACTCGAGGTCCAGCAGGACCTCCAGCCACGGATTGTCTCCGCCGAGAGGATCTCCGGAGAAATCGTCGACACCTATCCCGAACTGGCCGACTACCTCAGCGGCGTCAAGATTCTCTGCGAGCTCGGACGCCCCGCCTCCGCCGATGAGATTCAGCGGCGGTTCAAAGACCTGCACTTCAAGCCCGACACAAGGAACCTCAAATGGTATACTTATGAGATCGTCGACGACCGCTTCAATCCCATTGTCGACCCCAACCGCAACCTCAGCACTTTTGGGTACGTCAGCGTCGAGCCGGAAGCGGCCTTCCGGGAGTTGACGCCCGACGAATGGAGCCGCTTCGTCGAAAACGAAAAGACCAAGGTCGTCGCCGCCGCGGAACTTGAGGCAACGCTGCCGCGCGTCCGACAGTTCGACCCATCCATCGGCTCCGAGCAGAAGACCCGTGCCTTGATCGCCATCTTCCTGTCCCTGGTGGTCATCGTCGGCTACATCTGGGTCCGCTTCGGTAACGTCCGCTACGGACTGGCCGCCATCGTCGCCCTCGTCCATGATGTTTCTATTACGCTGGGCGTCATTGTCGCCTGCACGTACATAGCCAGCGGGCCCGTCGGAAAGATGCTGCTCATCGGCGACTTCAAGATCAATCTGGCCATCGTTGCGGCTTTTCTGACACTCATCGGCTACTCCCTGAACGACACCATTATCGTCTTCGACCGAATCCGTGAGAACCGCCGAAAGGCCCAGCTCAATCCGCAGACGATCACCAACAGCATCAACCAGACGATCTCTCGAACCATCATGACGTCGTTCACGACATTCATTGTGGTCCTGATTATGTACATCTTCGGCGGCGACAACCTTCGGGGCTTCACGTTTGCCATCGGCTTCGGCGTTATTATTGGAACGTACTCGTCCATCGCTATCGCCTCTCCGATCCTGCTGATCGGGACCGGCGGCTCGGCAACGGCCAAGACCGCCAAGTCCTGACCGCGGCCGGGCGGAACCGGCGGCTTCGAACCGGCGGATGGCTCCGGTGGATGTGATGCGCCCATCCGCAACAGGCAAGCCATGCACAGAGACTTCAAGATAGGAATGGCTGTCGGGCTGGTTTGCGTCGGCGGTATGGTTGTCTGGATCACCACGCGACCCAGCCTCAGCGCCCGTAACCTCGCCGGCCGGGCCGCTGAATCCCGCATTTCAACCACACCGGATCGGCCAATACAGCCGCCACCTGGGCAGACGTCTCGAACGCCCCCTACCCAGACAACAACGCCCTCCTCAACTGCGCAACCGCCTGCGCAGACGCCTGTCCGCACTCATATCGTTCGAAACAACGAGACCCTCTCGCAGATCGCTACCCAGTACTACGGCTCGCCCACCAAGTGGCGTCAGATATTTGACGCCAATCGCGATGTCGTCAAGAACCCCGACAGCGTCAAACCGGGCACACGGCTGGTCATTCCCTGAGCATCCGACCTTCAGGAATCAAGCCGGCTTGCCGCCTGTCGGTCGATAAGCCAGACAACCCGTTCCAGCACCGGCCACACCACGGCAATAGGGTATTGTTGCTCGTCCGCCGGACCATTCAGCACTCTCGCCAGGGTCGTCGCCTTTTCGGCACCCGTAATCATGACGATGATCGACCCGCCGGCCCGCAGGACCGGCCCGGTCAGTGTAATCCGCCGAAATCCCGCCGCTTCCGGGACGGCACGGACCCATGCCTCGCCATGCAGCGACTGAACATCGCCGGGAAAGATTGAAGATGTGTGGCCTTCGGCACCCATACCAAGCAGAATCAGGTCAAATTGCGGCGTCCGGTCGGGTCCTACGGCGAACTCCCCGCGCAACACCCTCTCGTACTCTGCCGCGCCAGCCTCGGGAGTCGTGCCGCTGGTCGGAATCGGATGCACATTGCCCGGCGGAACCGGCACCCGACCCAGAAGGCCCTCTACGGCAAGCCGGTAGTTGCTGTGGGGCGAGTCGTGCGGCGCCCATCGCTCGTCCGCCCAGAATAGATGGGTCCGCTTCCACGGCAGCGCCGCGCCCGTCTGCGACTGCCCCAACGACGCGAAAAACCGCCCTCCGGCCCGTCCTCCGGAGACGGCCGCCCGAAATACCCCCCTATCGCGGACGGCGTCTTCGCAACACACCGCAAACATCTCCACCGCCCGATGCGCCACGGCATCGGCATCGGCCAGTATCTCTATATGGGCCTGCTGGCGACTCATCCTGACATGGCTCCGGAATCAGGCGTCATG
>DSDB01000073.1 GCA_011057845.1 Phycisphaerales bacterium
CTTTGGTTACCAGCATGTACTGACCGTTGACCACGCGAAGCAGGGGCACGACTGCGTTGCTGTCGGCCGTCGATAGAGACGCTTTCGAGACGCCCACATCCGCCAGACCGATGGGCGTCTCGAGCCATTCATCGGTGAGCACGTCGATCGTCAATTCCAGACGGAGCACGGCCAGTTCATCGGCAACATGGCCGGTGAACCGGGCGGTGCTGATGAGGTACTTGAAGGGAGCCGGCCCGATGGCGGCCGGAGACCCCTGGGCGGCCCGCCAGAGCTTCTCGAACTCCTGATACGGCAGGAAGACGCCCTGATGCTCCTTCTCGAAGACCAGGGCCAGCTCCTTGTAGGGGACGTAGACCTTCGCCGGGACGTTGACATCGGGTTCGGCGGCGGCCGGCGCGGGTCCCGAGGGAATCATCAGGACCGAAATAACCGCGAAAAAGAGTCCTCGCCTGATCATGATATACTCTCCTTGAAGGGCGATTGTGGTGGTAGGCTCGACATCGTAATACTATACCGAACGTATCACGATTGCACCGCCGCATTTGAGGTGCGGCCGCGTCCTGCAATCGTTTCACTGTCCATTATCCTTCGCGCGTCAACGGCGACAAAGTAAAATCCCCGTAAAATGCGCCGCGAACCAGACGCCGCGCTGCGCATGCACGGGGGCCTGCCACTATGACGCGGCGCAGGCATGCAAGGTTGACCGGCCGGGATGAAATGATGCGCCCGGTTAGAGGTTCTCGCGGACGTACCGGACGGCATTATTGAATATCGTCATGCCGTCGCCCTGCTCGCCGCGCTGGGCCAGGCGCGCCCAGTGGGGATGCTGCGTGGGCCGGACATGCCGTTCGGGATGGGGCATGAGACCCAGGATACGTCCTGTCGCATCGGTCAGGCCGGCGATGGACTCGACCGACCCATTGGGATTGATGGGGAATGGACCTTCGTTGCCGTCGGCGTCGACATACTTGAAGGCGATATGGCGGTCGGTCTTGAGCCGGTCAAGGGCGCCCTTGTCGGAGGTAACGACCTTGCCTTCACCGTGGGCGATGGGCAGATAGATGCGCCGCCCCGCCTCGATGAACACGCAGTGGTCCATCTCGGGTTCAAGGTAGACCCAGCGGTCCTCGAATCGGCCGCTGTCATTATATGTAATAGTGACCGAACGGCCCTTTCCGTTGAAGCCGGCGCCCGGCAGCAGACCCGCTTTGACAAGCACCTGAAAGCCGTTGCAGATGCCCAGGACCAGCTTGCCGGCCTCAATAAATCGCTGAATGGGCCCGTAGATATGATGAATAATCTGGTTGGCGAGAATCTTGCCTGCCGCCACGTCGTCGCCGTAGCTGAACCCCCCCGGCACGACCATAATCTGGTAGCCGGACAGCACGGACGGATCATCAATGATACGGTTGATATGCAAGCGGTCGGCCTCGGCGCCGGCGGTTGCCAGGGCAAACTCGGTCTCCAGGTCGCAGTTGATCCCCGCGGCCCGCAATACTATCGCTCGTACGTCCATCGCATCCTCTGATAACTGGTCAGCCCTGAAGGCCGACAATCTTCTCCATGGGAACCCTTGCTACCTGGCGTCTCAGGTAACTATCGAGACGCTTGTCCGACAGCCGTAGTATCTCGTGCGAATACCCCAGCACTTTCTCCAACTCTCTCGCCACATCCTTGGGCCAGTAGCTCATACTCATCTGCACAAGCGAGCCACCGACCCGACGCGCAAGCTTCTCAATCCTGCTGCTCTTTCCTATTCTATCCACGATAATGATGGTGGCAAGATACCACCGCTTGTGCCCAAGCTCGATTTGGCGTTCGAACCGTGTGACCTTGTCCAGCGATATCTCCGGATTCCCGCGACCAATGAACCCGATATCGAAGCGGACGCCTTTGCCAGCGGCATAAAGAAGAGTGGCGTCGCTCTCCCTTCGTTCGCCCTGCTGCGAAAGCCAGAAGACCTTGTTCAGGCTCTCCAGATTGCCCGGATCGACGAGCCTGAAGCCGAGTATGCTCAGGAGCGAACCAAGTACGAGCTTCTCGAACAGCTTGCCATAGGTGGACTTCTCCGACCCCCGGATCGTAAGAGTCTCGGAACCCACGGCATTCATCAGATACACCATGAACAGGGTGTTTATCTCTGCCTTGAGGCCAGGCTGTATCGCCAGGGAGCCCGCCACTGGGCCGTGAGAGTGCTCGAATTCCTCAACGATTCGATGACACGTCTTCTGGTACTGGCGCGTATAGGCGGTGATGGCGCCGGGCTCGTCGCGGAGCACATTCTGGAACGCCTTATCGGTAAGACCAAGCACCCACTGGGCGAGCCATCTTTCTTCTTTACCTATTCTTGCGGCAGTCAACCGCTTGCACGCGAAATCAAGAAGTTCGTCGCCAAAGGCGGCGCCTCCGCGGGTCTCGTTCAGAAACATCTGCAGAAGAGCCAAATTCAGTGTCGCTATTCGCTTTCTGGTCAACGCCTCAGTCGAGTCTCTGAGGTTCTTGCCGGTCAGAACATCGAGAACAACTCCACGGACGATATCCATGCCAATTGTCTCAATCAGTTTGGATCCACTTGCGGCAAGCAGGTGAATGGCGTCCGGCGAAACAAGGTCGGTGAGTTTCCTGGGTTTGTCCGGGTCTTTATCGCGCATATTACCCTCAGATAAGCACGTCCGACACGTCGATGACGTCGGTGTTTCTCGTAAGAACACTTGTAGCGGCCTTGCCGAGGCATTGCTTCACATCGTCTTTCATGTACTTGACGTACAGGGGATTCTCTTCTATCATCACGAATCGCCTCTTCAACTTTATCGCGGCCATTGCAGTGGTCCCAATGCCGGCGAACGGGTCCAGGACAACGTCGTTCATGAACGAGTAATAAGATATGACCTTCTGTGCCAGTTCCAGGGGAAAAACCGCGGGGTGCCTCTTGTCGTGGGCGGGCTTGATTCTCCAAACATTGGTCCGCTCATAACCCTCGTCTATCTTTGATTCCTTGACGAGTCGCTGCTGCGGGTGCGCCCGTATGCTCCAGTCGATCAGCTTGTCGGTCTTCTTGCGATACACCAGAAGATACTCAGTGACGGGAACAGGCTTGTACTGGAGCGGGTTCCTGTCGGCGGCGAATCTCCGTCCCCGGCCGGTTGCCCAGCCGGCTCCTTCCGGCTTGACCCATATAATGTCGTCTATGAAATCAAAGCCCTCGCTGACAAACAACTGATGCACGTCGAAGGGGACGGCGATGCGTCGGGATGCCTCGCTTCTGCTGGCTCTCCTGACCAGAACGGGCGATACATTCATCACAAAGAACCGGCCCTCCGACAGGGCGTGCCAGGAATTCTGAATTATTTTTCTCACCTTCAGCAGGTATTCTTCATAGGTAATGTAGTCGGTGTATTCCGGTCTTGCGTTGTAATAGGGGGGGGATGTAAAGATCAGATCAACAGAGGCGGCGGGTAGTTCCAGCAGCACTGATTCACTGTCGCCAAGTATTATCGTGTTCCTCAGAGTTGAGAGCGTACAGGCGTGCTTGCCTGCGCGGGTTCGACGCGGGGCATGCTCCCTGCCCAGCACACGGCTTTCGACTACATCCGGCCGCGTGGTCGTGTCTTCGAGAATCAGCGAGGTTTTGGCGTCGATAACAACTTCTCCCACCTTTGTGTCCGTGTGCCGAGACAGCAACGGGACTCGCCAGACGTGATAGCGGTCGTCGACTTCGGGCAGGCCGAACTCTACCGCCTTATCAAGTTGTTTGCCCCTGAGCCACACCAGGGCGATCTGCTTCGCCTGCTTGACATCGAGCACGGCGTATCGCCTCAACTCCGTCACCATTGTGCCGTTATTTCTCATACTCAATCACCAGTCGAATGTGCGTTGCCACGCCGCCTTGAGGTCTGCGATGGCGGCGTCGATCACACGCTTGCCTGAATCGTCGCGGATCGTCAGCCGGCCGCTGTTGCTGACTTTGCCGAGCTGGCCGAACGGCAGATTCAGCATCCGCCTCGCGAAGCCGTCAAAGTGTTCGGGCGCCACCTCCACGATGTAGCGGGCCGTGGATTCGCTGAATAGTTGCATATCGGCCCGCAGACAGTCTTTGCTTCGGACGAGCCCGCGAAGGTCGGCATCAACGCCCAGCCCCCCCGCGAAGGCCATTTCCGCCAGGGCCACAACCAGCCCCCCTTCCGAGCAATCGTGGCAGGCGGCGACCAGACCTTCCGCGATAGCGCCGGACAGGGCCCCGGCGATTTTCGGGGCTATCTTCAGGTCCGTCTGGGGCACATTGCCACCGAGGTGCCCATGAATCTTGTAGTAGTGCGAGCCGCCCAGTTCGTTCCCGGTGCGACCGACGACAAACAGAAAATTGCCAGGACGCTTGGCGTCCATCGTGACGCATTGGTTGACATCATCGACCAGGGAGATCGCGCTGATCAGCAGGGTCGCCGGGATCGATATCCGCGTTCCGTCGGCGCACTTGAACTCGTTGTTCAGCGAGTCCTTGCCGCTGATGAACGGAGCACTATAGGCCAGCGCCGCATCGTAACAGGCCTGCGCGGCGCGAACCAGTGTGCCAAGCGTCTGCGGGCGGGTGCAATCACCCCAACAGAAGTTGTCCAGCAGTGCGATACGGTCGGATCGGGCCCCGACGCAGATAAGATTACGCACGGCTTCGTCGATGCCCGCCAGCGCCATGGCGTAGGGATCGATATCCCCGTACAGGGGGTTCATGCCGCAACTGACGGCCAGGCCTCGACGGCCGTCGAGCTTGGGCAGGATGACGGCGGCGTCGCTCGGACCATCATTGGCCACGCCCGTCAGCGGCTTAACCACAGAGCCGCCCTGCACCTCATGGTCGTATTGCCGGATGACCCACTCCTTGCTGGCCACGTTGGGGCTGGCAAGGATGGCGAGAAGGTCCTCGTTGTAGTTGTCTCTCTCCGGGATGGAGGGCTCACTGGCACTGGGCCGGGTCCAGACCGCTTTGCGGGAATACCTGGGGACCCCGTCATGCAGGAAGTCCATGTTCAGTTCGCCCACCTGCCGGCCCTGATAGCGAAGACGCAGGACTTTGTCGTCGGTGAAACGCCCGATAACCGTGGACTGGACGTTCTCGGAATCGAAAATACGGGTGACAGCCTCGATATTATCGGGCCTGACGGCAATGACCATCCGCTCCTGGGCCTCGCTGATCCAAATCTCCGTATAACTGAGACCCGCATATTTAAGCGGGACCTTCTCCAGGTCAACCTCCGCCCC
>DSDB01000352.1 GCA_011057845.1 Phycisphaerales bacterium
CGTCGATATTGCCCTCGCCCGGCCAGCCGCCCCCGATGTTGCTGTAGCTTACGATCGCGCGGGTGCTGCTGTTGTATATCTGCTGCATCGCGTTGTCGCGTATGATGCTGTTGGAGACGGTCCCTTCCCACAGCGATACGCCGTGGGTGCTGTTGCGGACAATCGTGCAGTTGACGATATTCGGATAGGTCGCATAGACGCCGTATCCGGCGTTTCTCGCAATAACACAGTTGCGTATTGTCGGAGCGCTCATATAGGAATAGACGCCGCCGGCGCCGTTGTCCGCTATCTCGCACCCGACCATCGTCACATTGTCGTGCCCGTCCAGCAGAAAACCGCCGTCGACGCTGTCGACCAGCCGGCAGTTGGCCACAATCACATCCGCGAAGCCCGGCCGAAACGGGATACCCGTGGGCGCGTGAGGCGGATGGCTGTTGTAGCATTTGATCGCCCCGTGCATCGCCCGCCGAATCGTCAGACCCTCGATGCGAGTCGTCCCGGCCCGGTTATCACAGACATAAATGCCAAAAGCCTTGCCCTCGCAGTCGATCTCCACGGATTGCCGCCCCGACCGCGAACGGATCGTCAGGCTCTTGCCCATCAGTTCGATGCCGCAATTATCGGACCCTCGGTACACGCCCGGCAGGATAATCACCGTATCGCCGGTGTTGGCGTCCTCCACGGCCGCCCGGATGTTGTTGAAATCCGCCGGTCCATCGTCATCCACGCTAATCACCCTACCCTGGCATAACGCCGCAAGGGCCACGCATATCCACGTTGAGACGACAGCACGCATAGTAGGCGGACTCCTATAACAAGAAACCACTGTGCTCCACCGGTGATTATACCACCGGCGGCCGGGCTTCCCAAGCGAATTCACCCTCATAAGCCGTGCATGCCTTGTTGACACCGAACCCTATGGCGGTAGAATCGTAAAACTGGGTGTATGCAGGGGGCGGGTGGGCGCATCTTATAGAAGCGGCACGAATTGTACTGACACAGTTGAAAGGGGATATGGCCATGAAGCAGCTAACTTCTGAAAAACCCATACGTTACATCACAATGACCACCCTGGCCGTCGTGTTGGCGGCCGCGCTGCTGGCGACGCCCAGGTCCGCCCCGGCCGAGCAGGATGAGAGCATCGCCGTGCTTCGCAACCTCGGCAGGGCCTTCTCATCCATCTACCAGAAGACCTCGCCCGCCGTCGTCGGCATCAAGGCCGAACGCAAGGTCTCGGCCCAGAGCCCGTCCTACCAAATGCCCAATGATGACCTGTGGGAGTGGTTCTTCCGAAGGCAGGCGCCCCAACAGGAACGCGCCCCACGCCGACAGTACTCCCAGACCGCCCAGGGCTCCGGTTTTATCATTTCCGCCGACGGCTACATCCTGACGAACAACCACCTCGTCGGCGAGGCCCAGAAGGTGGAGGTCGAATTGCAGGATGAGCGAAAATTCACCGCCAGGATCATTGGTTCCGACCCCGAATCGGACGTGGCCGTCATCAAGATCGACGCCCAGGACCTGCCCTATATCGAGACGGCCGATTCCGACAAGCTCGAAGTCGGCGAGTGGGTCATCGCCATTGGAAGCCCGTTCGGCCTCAAATCCACGCTGACGGCCGGAATCGTCAGTGCCACCGGCCGCAGCAATGTCGGCCTGACCACCTATGAGAACTTCATCCAGACCGACGCCGCCATCAACTTTGGCAACTCCGGCGGACCGCTGATCGACCTCGACGGAAAGGCCGTGGGCATCAACTCGGCCATTCTCGGACCGTCCGGCAATATCGGCATCGGCTTCGCCATTCCCATCAACATGGCCAGGAACATCTTCGAGCAACTCCGCGACACCGGAGAGATCGTCCGCGGCTTCCTCGGCGTCCTGCCGCAGGACATCGACGCCGACATGGCGAAGATGTTCGGGCTTGAAAACGGCAAGGGCGTGGCGATTACGGAGGTTACGCCCGAGTCCGCGGCTGCCAAAGCCGGGTTCAAACACAACGACATCATCCTCGAACTCGACGGCAAGGGTGTGTCCTCAGCCAGCGAGTTCCGCGCCCGCATCGCCCGCTACAAACCCGGCGAGAAGGTCGATATCACCGTATGGCGAGACGGCAAAAGGACGACGCTGACCCCCACGCTCGACAAGCGGCCGTCGCCCAGGGAACTGGCCCAGGGCTCGATGCCCCCCGAGGTCGACCTGGGCTTCACCGTCCAGGACCTCACCGATGAACTGGCCAAGGGACTGGGGCTGGAGGGCGAACGCGGCGTGGTCGTCGACGGCGTCGACGCCGGATCGCCCGCGGAGAAGGCGGGCATCACCCCCGGCGTCCTGATCAAGGAGGTCAACCGAAAACCCGTTCGTAACGTCCGGGAGTTCAACCGCGCCGTCACCGAGGTCAAAGACCAGGGCAAGGTCATGTTGCTGGTCAAACGCGACCAGACCACGTTCTTCGTCCTGCTGCCCATCGAGGAGTAACCACACAACCCTCAATAACCCGGAGCCCCGCACACGCGGGGCTCCTTCATGCGCCCAAGTGACCGACGCCGTGCAAACCGGCGCAGCCTGCCGGCCATGTCCCAGTCCCGCGACCGGCAAATCCCCAAACGCCCCAGGCCGCTCTTGGCCTCGGAGCCGCAGCGCCTTATAATCCCGGCCATGAAAGAACTGTTGCGGAAGCTCATTCAGGCCCGATCAACCCCCGATACGGGTGAGTTGGCCGCGGCCCAAGTGCTGGCCGACTACTTCCGGTCGGCGGGCGTCGAGGCCGCTGTCGATGCGTGGGGTGAGAACCGGGCGAATGTGACGGCCCGGCTCAAGGGCACGGGCGACAAGCCCCCCATTGTGCTGGCCTGCCATCTGGACGTCGTGGCCCCGGGCAACGAGCCGTGGGAGCATCCGCCGTTTTCAGGGGTGGAGGTCGGCGGGTGTATCCACGGGCGGGGCTCGGTGGATATGAAGGGCGGCACGGCCGCGGCCGCCGCCGCGATGGTCCGGATCGCACGAATGCAACCGACCCCGGCGGGCGACGTCATCTTCGCCGCCACCGCCGGCGAGGAGACCGACAGTGCAGGCGCCACCCGCTTCGTCGAGGCCTTCCGGCGCTGCGCGCCGGTCGCCGGCGTCATCATCCCGGAGCCCACCGATTTCGACATCGTGGTCGCCCACCGAGGCCTGTTCTGGCTGGAGATCACCACCCTCGGCAAGGCCGCTCACAGTTCCACGCCGCACCTGGGCGTCAATGCCCTGCTGGCCATGAAGGGCCTGCTCGACGACCTTGAAGGACTCCACATCCCCTTCACGCCCCATCCCCTGCTCGGTAATTGCTCGATGAGCATCAACACCATGCACGCCGGCCAGGCCATGAACATCGTGCCGGACAAGTGCACGCTGGGCATTGATATCCGCACGGTTCCCGGCCAGGACCACCAGGCCATTCAGGCCGACATGCAGACGCTCATCGACAAGCGACGAACCGCCGACCCCGCGTTTGCGGCCGCCATCAAGGTCCTCCGCAGCGTGGGGCCCATGGAGACGGACCCCGATTGCGACTTCGTGCGGACGTTCCGCCGGGCCGTCGGCATCGACGCGACCAGGGCCGTGGGCTTCACAACCGATGGCCCGCACTTCGCCGCGCTGGGCGGGCCGGTCCTCATCTTCGGACCCGGCCGGTCCGACCAATGCCACAAGCCCAACGAGCATATCGCCCTGGCGGACGTCGAACGGGCCGCCGATCTCTACGTCGCCGCGATCGGCCGGTGTATGTGTATAAAGGATTGTGCCCGTCCATAAGCGTCTGCCTCATGAGGGGGTGTATCGGCCCGGGTGATTCGGCCGTTCGGCGCCCGCAAAGACAACATCGGACCGGTTTTTCTCTGGCGTTGTCGGATTGGATACAACAGAATGACATCATGTATAGTGTGCAGCACGAACATAGAATCCTTCAAAGGAGTGTCTTTGCAAAGGAGACGCACATGACGAGAAACAAGGTACGGCTGGTGACGATCGTGGTGTTGGCGGCGGCTATGACCGGGTGGGTTGGCTGTGGAAAGAGCGGCGGCGGCAGCGGCGCCGCCGGCGTCGATGAGACCAGGCCCATCGACCAGATCAAGGCCGAGGCGGCGAAGATGGATGAGGCCGCCCTGCGGGCAACCGCCGAGAAGTATCACAAGGCCCTGGCCGCCAGGCATGCCGAGCTGGACAAGATCGTCGCCGAGCTCAAGGATATCCCCATTACCGACATGCTGGGGGACAAAGCCAAAACCCTCAAGGACGACATGGCCGGGATCAGCGCCTCCGTCACCGCGCTGAACGAGCGGATGCAGGTGTACGTCGAGCAATTGAAGAGCAAGGGCGGCGACGTCTCGGCCTTCATGCAGTAACAGGTCCTTGACGCATAGAGCATGCCATCACGACCCCGCGAGGCGACCCCGCGCGGGGTCGTTTCTTATACAGCGGCGCACCGGTCCGAGAATCCTCCGCAAACGCCCGTCGCACAGCCTGTCGCCGCCGCCCGGCGCGGGGGATTCGCAGTCGCCCCTACAACTGGTATGACGGCCTTTATAGGGCTGCCTTCCCATTCGCTTTGATCCGGCATGAGCGGCGTTCTTTCACGCATAAAGCCCGATTGCGAATCAGCCGAAGGTATAGGCGATGAGCAACGACACAAGACAACGGCGAGTCCGTGCCCTGGTGCGGGAATTGAACCGGCGCCGCAAGAAGCAGGCCCTCAGGACGGATATTCTGTGTAATGATCTACTGGCGGCCCAGCGGGCGTTTGTCGCCCAGTTGCGGGAGATTGCCTTCGCGGCCGCGTTCTACAAAGCCCTGGTCGCCCCCTCGGACCTGCACGAACTGCTCACCACGGCGGCCGGCCTCATCCGGCAGCAGTGGCCGGCCTGCGGCGCGGCATTCTTCCTGCGGGATGAGCACGGCGAGCAAGTCACGGTTTTTGACAGCGGCCGGGCGGTCGATCCCATTCGCGACTGCCTCGATGCGTGCTTTAACGGGCGGCTGATCGACCGGGTCTGCACCGCCGGCAAACCGTGCACGCTGGATGACCTCTACGAACTCGGCATGTCCACCGAGCCGCGATGGCTGAAGGGCATCTCGGCGGTGGCCGTGCCCCTGGTCCGCCCATCCGAGCGCATCGGATTCATCTTTCTCTACACCCCGATGGATCAGCCGCTCACACCCCGCCAGATCACGGCCCTGGCCAACCTTGCCCCCACCCTCGCCAGGGCCATACAAG
>DSDB01000051.1 GCA_011057845.1 Phycisphaerales bacterium
CTCACGGGCGCCATCGATGACGTGCGCTTCTACAACAAGCCCCTGACGGCCCAACAGATTCGCAAGGTGATGGCCATCGACCCGGACGCGGCATGGAACCCGAACCCCGTCTCGGTGGCCGTTCTTGCAGCGGATGACCTGACCCGATTGACCTGGTCGCCCGGCAACAGGGCCGTTATGCACGACGTGTACTTCGGGACCGACCCGCAGGCCGTCGCCGACGCCACGACAATGAGCGGTCTGGGGGTCTACCTGGGCCGGCGTAGCCCCAACAATGTCGATCCGGGTCAACTGATGCTGGGCCAGACCTATTACTGGCGAATTGACGAATTCAACGGCGATATGAGCATCACCCGGGGCCGCATCTGGAGTTTCACCATCCAGGACCATATCGTTGTTGATGACTTCGAGAGTTACGGCAATCTTGACACCATCGGCGCCCCCGGTAGCCGTGTCTGGTACACCTGGGCCGATGGGTTCGGCTACACGATTCCATCACCCGGCAGCACCGGCAACGGAACCTGCTCCATCGTGGACATCAGCACATACATCGTCCAGCAGGGGTCCGCAGCCCTTGTGATGGACTATGACAACACCGGCGCCTTTAGAAACATCTGGAACACCCCCATCAGCGCGCACCACGCCGCCGTCGAGGCCATGACGGCGAATCTGCCCGGCGGCGGCGACTGGACGCGGAACGGGGCCAAGGCGCTCTGCCTCCAGATTCGGGGCTACTCGCCGTCCGTCGGCGGCTTCACCGCCGGCCCGCCCGGCACATACACCGTGACCGCCGCCGGCGCCGATATCTGGGATGTCCGTTATCCCTGGGAGGATGCCAATGATCCCTATCACGACGAGTTCCATTTTGTCTATGTCACTATGCCGCCGGGCGCACACACAATCACGGCGCAGGTGCTCAGTCTGGTCAATACCAACGGCTGGGCCAAGGCCGGCGTCATGATGCGGGATACCCTCGACGGCGGCTCCAGTCACGCTTTTGCCTGCATTACCCCCGCCAACGGGGCGGCCCTCCAGTCCCGCCAGCAGATCGGCGGGGCCAGCGTCAGCACGAACACCGGGTCCGGCGGTCCCGCGGCCCCGCAGTGGCTGCGGCTGAGCCGCGACGTGGAAGGGTATTGTTCGGCATTCTACTGTCCCGACGGCGTCACATGGACCCAAATCGGAGGTCTGAGCCCCCTGGGGGTGGATAGTCCTATGTACGTGGGTCTGGCCGTGACAAGTCACGTCACCGGCAACCCCACCACCGCCGTATTCAGAAACGTCACGATCAACGGCGCCGCCCGAACCGATTGGGTCAGCCGGGATATCGGGATCCTCAGCAATCAACGCGAACCGCTCTGGGTCGAAATCAGCGACGGCGTCCGGCAGAGCCGGGTCCATCATCCCACGGGCGACCCCGTCGTCAGCGACGCCTTTGCCCAGTGGCACGTTGCCCTCAGCAGCTTCACCAATGTGAATCTGGCCAACGTCACACGGCTGAGCATCGGGGTAGGCACGCCGGGGCCCGCCGTCGGCAGCGCCGGCCGTATCTATGTCGACGACATCCGGCTCTATCCGCCGCGATTTGTCCCCGAGATGTTGACGCGACAGGCCGCCGATTACGATTTCGACGGCATTGTCGATTACCGGGACCTGCGGCTGATGGTCGAGGACTGGCTGATGACCGACTACGCGGCCAATCCTCTCGTCGCATGGTACAAACTCGACGACAACGCCCTCGACAGCAGCGGCAACGGCTTCCATGGCACGGCGACCAACAATCCGCTCTGGGCCGCCGGTAAATACGGCACCGCCGTTGACTGCAACGGCAGCAATCAGTTCATCCAGATCGACGCAAACGCCACAACCCTGGGCATCCCGGGCCGCACGCCTAAGACGATAGCCGCATGGGTGTTCGTCCGCACATACAACAGCGGCGGTCTGTACGAGATTGGCGGGTCGGGCAACGGCGAGGAATTCGCCCTGCGGGCGCGAAGCACCGCCGGGCAATGGCGGGCCGAATACGGCGGCACATTCTACCAGGATTTCAACTGCAACACGCAGAATCAGTGGGTCCACATCGCACAGACCTACGACGGCGGAACCAGCCGCATCTACGTCGACGGGGCGCTTGTATCGAGTGCCGCGATTCGTCTGAACACCACCGACGGCTCAAGGCTGCGTTTGTGTCGCTGGGAAAGCAACTACTTCAACGGCCGCATCGACGACCTGCGCCTCTACAACAAGGCCCTGACCGCTGCCGAGATAACAAGCATCATGGCCGGCGGCGCCGGTTCCGTCAGCACCTACCACCCGGTGGCCTCGCCCATGAATCTCACCGATCCGGAACCCCCGGGATCCAGGTCGGTTGACTTTGCCGACTTTGCGGTGCTTCTGGCCGACTGGATGAACCAGCAATTGTGGCCGTAGGCAGGCCCTTGCCCCATCGTCAACCGATACACAGGCCGATGAAGACGTGCTCGTTGCGGCGGCCCACGTCCGTCACGCACCGCCAGTTCGCCAGGTTCACGGGAAGCGACTCCATCGCCGCCCGCCAGTGCTGACGGGACGGCCGTGGATAGGCGAACACCACCAGGCACCGATGGTCCTTGTCGGCGCGAATCTCATTGAGCCTGTGAAGGTCCGTCAGCAGGCTTTCCTTGTGGCCCGAGAAATAGTGGCTCAGGGGCCGCTGTGTCCGGACCATACTCGTACACGCCGCGCGGATACCGCACACATGCGCCTCGCCCTCAATGACCACGCGAAAATCCACCTTCCGTTTGCCCTTGTCCGCCGCTACCATGCAGTCGCTCTCGAAATCGTCGATCACCAGACCGCACTTGAGCAGCTCCAGCAGCGTCAGCATCTCCGTCTTGAGCCACGGCTCAACCAGCACGTCGTTCTGCGCAAACGACTCGAAATGCTCCCGCTTCGGCAGGAACCACTCGTTGATCTCTTTGACAATACTCTGCATGACACCTCATCTGAGAGCCCGGCATACACCGGCGACGGCCCAAAAACCGTCCGCGAGCATAACACCGAACCGGCGCCCATGCAAGCATATCCGCCCCTGACGCCGACAACCTCGTCCGTTTGTCCGACCGATGACATTGTAGGATCCACGCCAATATGCTATGTTGACGGATAATCATCGGCGGCCCGGCGTTGCCGACCAAAGTGCGGGCCTTCAGGCACTGCGTATTGAAAGGCGACAATAGTGGTTCTCAGGACATACGCCAGATTCTCACGGCACGGCCGGCCCATCCACCTGCCCTTATTCCTGGCGCTGGGGTTGTTCTTCGGCGGCGTTGCTGCGTTGCCGGCCGCCGACTCGAACGACTCAGCCCTTCCCGAGGCATTTCAGCCCTCAGACCTGCTCTGGGAGATTACCCTCGGCACCCACCAGTATACGCTGCCGCGAATCGACGCCGGGCAGGTCTTCATCGGCATCAACGACCTGACGCTCCGGCACCCGGCCGTCAAACGCACCGGCGGGGGGGTGCTGATGTGTCTGGACCAGGCCACAGGGCAGACGATCTGGCAACTGCCCGTCCCGCGTTATATGGACGGGGTCAAGCCGCCGTACCACTTCGACCAGTGGAAATGCGGTATCTGCTCGCGGCCCGCGCTGGAGGGCAAGCGGCTGTATCTGGTCAGCCCCAGGGGCGAGATCCTGTGTGTCGACCGATACGGCCAGGGCGACGGCAACGATGGGCCTTTTCTGGATGAATTGGCGTATCTCGGCGTACCGGCCGACGCCGACTATAAGCTGACGCCCGCCGACGGCGACATCATCTGGCGGTACGACATGATTGCCGAACTCGACGTCGTCCCGCACGACGTCTGCGGCAACACGGTCCTGCTGCACGGAGACTACGTCTACGCGAGCACCTCCAACGGCCAGGACGACGTCCACGAGACCGTGCCCAGGTCCCTGGCGCCGAGCCTGATCGCCCTGGATAAGAAGACCGGGCGTCTGGCGGCCGTCGATGGCGAGAAGATCGGCGCGCGGATGTTTCACGGCCATTGGTCGTCGCCGGTGGCGGCCGAGGTCGATGGGCGGGCGATGATCCTCTTCGGTGGGGGCGACGGCGTCCTGTATGCGTTCGAACCGGCGGGCCCGTCGAAGCAGGGCGATCCGGTGCAGACGCTCACCCGTATCTGGCAGTACGACTGCAACCCCGCCGATTACCGCCAACGCGACGGCCAACCCATCCCCTACAGCAAGTGGAGCAGCAAGAGCCCGGACGGCCCCAGCGAGATCATCGCTACCCCCGTCATCCACAAGGGCCGCGCCTACGTCTCCATCGGCCAGAGCCCCGTCCACGGCCCCGGCAGGGGGGCACTGTCGTGCGTTGATCTTGCCACCGGCGGCAGGGTGTGGGAGAGCCGCCTGGTTGACCGAACGCTCTCGGATGCGCTTATCCACGATGGACTACTGTACATCTGCGACTTCTCGGGCCACATCGACTGCTTCAACGCCGACACCGGTGAGCATCTCTGGCGGCATGAGATGGAGGCCGGCGCCTGGTGCTGCTCGCCGGTCGTCGTCGACGGAAAAGTCTACGTCAGCAATGAGCAGAACGTCCTGTGGGTGCTCAAGGCCGGCCCGCGGAAGGAAGTCATCTCGCGCTGCCGCCTCAGATCCATGGGCATCACCCCCATCGTACACGACCGCATCATGTACCTGCCCACCCAGCGGCGTCTCTTCGCGATCAAGCTCCCCGCCGAACCAGCGACCCGGTAGGTCATTGCGGAGTGTTGTTTCCGAGGTAGAGATTGCTGTGTGCGCAGAGGTTGTCCGGCACGTTCACTTTGACTTTCGCCATATAGATCGAGGTCTTGGCCTCATGGCTGGAGTAGTAGCTGACATACAGCAGGCCGTTGACATAGACCAGGCCCGGATAGCTGGTGTCGCCGCCGCTGGGCAGCTTCAGCAACTTCGTCATCGCGCCCTTTTCGACATCCAGATGCGTCAGGGCGGTATGCGTGCCACCCCGATGCATCCGACCGGCCGCAATCCAGTGCGGACCGGCTATGTGGATGAGATTGGGTCCGCCGAATGCCTTGAACTCGCCGCCCAGGTCGCGCCACCGCCACTGCTTATAAGGCGGCCGGCTGTCGCCCAGCATGGCGGTCGATTCGTCCGTCTGCCCCTCGCGCCGCACCAGGGCGTAACATGTCCCGTTCTCGGCAAAACGCAACGCCACCTCGGTCGGGCGACCCTGTCCGAA
>DSDB01000443.1 GCA_011057845.1 Phycisphaerales bacterium
AAGACGGTTGTCGTGATTCTGGCGGCGGGCAAGGGCACGCGGATGGGCTTGCCGGACGTGGCCAAGGTATGCCTGGAGATCGACGGCAAGGCGGCCATCAACCATCAGATTGCGATGTTCAAGACGCTGCGGCTTCAGCATTATCATCGCCGGACGCGGATTCGCGGCCTGAACCTGGCGGTGACGGGCAACGTGCCGATGGCGGCCGGGCTCAGCAGCAGTTCGACACTGGTGGTGGCGACGTTGGAGGCGGCCATCGCGTTGAACGGGTTCGACCTGGCGACGGGCCAGTTCATCGACCTGTGCGGGGAAGGCGAATGGTTCGTCGGTTCGCGGGGCGGGGCCGGGGACCATGCGGCCATACGGCTGGGCCGGCGCGGCAGGATTACGCGGGTGGGGTATCTGCCGTTTCGGATCGAGCGGGTCATCGACGCGCCGCGAGACTACCAACTGGTGATCGCCAACAGCGGGATTGCGGCGCCCAAAAGCACCGCGGCCCGCGACACCTTCAATGCACGAGTTGCCGCCTCCAACCTTGGATTCGAGGTGCTCCGGGGGCGGTTTCCCCACCTTCGGGACCGTCTGCATTACGTGCGAGATCTCGATCCGAACAAGCTCGGTTGCACGGCGGCGGACGTCTATCGGATGCTCCTGAGTGTTCCGCAATTCATGACGCGGCGGCAGTTCCGGCAGGCACTGGGCGAGTCGGCGGAAGGCCTGATGCAAGCCAACTTCGCGACCCACGGGGACCCGAGGCGTTATGGCGTTCGAGGCGTCCTGCTGTTTGGGGTCTCGGAGATTATACGCAGCCGCGTATGCTGCGACTACCTTGAGAGCGGGCGGATCGAGGCGTTCGGCCGGCTGATGAAGGTCAGCCATGACGGCGACCGGGTCCGTCGGCCCGATGCGGCAGGGCGATATGTCGAGATGCCTGATCCCTGTACGGACGCGAGTCTGCGGCAATCCATTGATGACCTGGCCGGCGGCGATCCTCAGCGGGTCCTGCGGGCGCAGTTGTCGATGCAGGCGGGCGCCTACGCATGCAGCACGCCGGAGATCGACGAAATGGTGGATATTGCATGTGCGACGCCCGGCGTCGTCGGGGCGCAACTGGCCGGGGCGGGCCTGGGCGGCTGTATCATGATGCTGGCCGCCAAGCAGGCCGTCGATGCCGTTCGCAGGGCCCTTGCACGGCGGTACTACCGGCCCAGGGGCCTGGCGCCGGAGGTCATGGCGTGTATTACGACCGAAGGGGCGGGGCTGATCGAGTTCTGATTCTGCTGATAAGGAGATGGTTGAGTGAATAGACACACTGCGTTCTGCATGATTCTGATGGCTGTTGCGTCGGCGGGTTTTGCGCCGACGTCGGATTACAGGGAGCGCCGGATGGAGGGCTGGAAGGTGCTTGTGAACCGGGAGTTGATCGACCGCCCCGAACTGGCCCGCGAGACGATGCGGCTGCTGCGTTTTCAGTTGTACCAGATCACTCGCGTGGTGCCGCCGGAGGCGTTGGAGTCGCTGCGTAATACGACAATCTGGGTCGAGTACAATCATCCAAGACACCCGTGCATGTGCTATCATCCGAGCCGGCGATGGCTCGAAGCCAACGATTTCAATCCCGAGAAGGAGCGCGGCGTCGAGATCGCCAATGCGCGGAACTTCCTGAGCTGGACGAAGACCCAGCCGTGGATGGTGTTGCACGAGTTGGCGCATGCGTATCATCACAACGTGCTGGGCTATGATTATGAGCCGCTCAAGAAGGTCTACAAGGAAGCCGTCGCGGGTAAATCCTATGAGTCGGTGCTGCATATCAACGGGCGCAACCAGCGGGCCTACGCATTGAATAACGACCAGGAGTACTTCGCCGAATGCACGGAGGCGTTCTTCGGCACGAACGACTTCTACCCCTTTGTCCGCAGCGAACTGAAGGCGCACGACCCAAATATGTACGAGGTGCTGGAGAGGGCGTGGGGCACGAATCGGATTCGCGCCGGAGGAGACCGGATGCGTTGAAGTCAGAGACCCTTTATGTTACTATGGCCTGATAGGCGCTGCATCGCCGATGCGATGGCGGCACAATGAGCCGGCTGAACAGGAGGCCGATTATGGACCGTATGACACGCCGTCGTTTCATCAAGACATCGGTGATGGCCGGGGCCGCAACGCTGTCGCCCTTTATGAAGGTTCGTGGAGCCAATGACGACATCCGTGTGGCCGTTGTCGGAATTCGCAGCCAGGGGGCCAATCACATCAACTGGTTCCGGGCGATTCCCGGCGTCAGGGTGGTGGCGATATGCGATGCCGACCGGGCCTTTGTCGATCGCGAGGCGGCGAAGTTCGGTGAACGCAACGAGACGGTGGACACATACATCGACTACCGCAAGCTGCTGGAGGACAAGTCCATCGATGCGGTCATCGTCGCGGCGCCCAATCACTGGCACTCGCTGATGGGCGTATGGGCGTGCCAGGCGGGCAAGGATGTCTACATCGAGAAGCCCGTCTCGCACAACATCTGGGAGGGCCGCCAGGTGGTCAAGGCCGCCCGCAAGTACAACCGGATTGTGCAGGCCGGGACGCAGCGGCGGTCGGATACGGGGCTGATGGAGGCCTTCGAGTGGATCCGACAGGGCCATCTGGGCAAGATCAAGCTGGCTCGCAACATCGTCTACGTGGAGCGGGGCAGTATCGGCAGGGTCAACGGGCCGCAGAAGCTGCCGGAGAGCGTCGACTACGACCTGTGGAGCGGACCTGCCACGCTGGAGCCGCTGAGGCGGCGAAATCTGCATTATGACTGGCACTGGGTATGGCCCACGGGTAACGGCGATTTTGGCAACAACGGCATTCACTTCGTGGACACCTGCCGCTGGGCTACGGGAGCCGATGGGCTTGCCCGCCGGGTCATCAGCATTGGCGGGCGGTTGGGTTATGTCGACGATGGGACAACGGCCAACACCCAGATTGTCTATCTGGACTACGAGGAGGCCCCCATCCTCTGCGAGGTCCGGGGATTGCCCCATGCCAAGGGCGACCCGGCGATGGACAACTACCTGGGCACGCGAGCCGAGACGGTGGTGCACTGTGAAGGCGGATACTTCGTCGGTGGCTGGGCATACGACAACGACGGGGAGAAGATCAGGCAATTCAAGCGTACGGAGGGCGCCGGCCATCATGCGAATTTCATCGATGCGGTGCGGTCCCGCAAACCGTCGGACCTCCATGCGGAGATTCTTGACGGTCACCTGTCCAGCGCGTTGTGCCACATGGGCAATATCTCCCATCGGCTCGGAGGCGTGGCCGGTCCTGATGAGATCCGGGAGGCGCTGAGCGGCTGCGAACCGATGCTGGAGGCGTTCGGACGGATGGAGGAGCACCTGGCGCTCAATGAAGTGGATTTCGAGCAGACGCCGCGAGTGCTGGGGCCGTGGCTGACGCTCGACGGTGATACGGAACGATTCACCGGCGAATTCAGCGACCGGGCCAATATGCTGATCAGCCGCAATTACAGGGCGCCCTTCGTGGTGCCCGATGAAGTGTAAGGCACGGAGGTGTTATGTCGGATGCAGGACAGGAGGTTCAACCGGGCAGGCGGCCGCCGTGGTACAGGTCTATCGGCCCGGCGCTGATCGTGGCGTGCGTGGTCTTCGGGCCGGGCAGCCTGGTCATCAGCGCTAATGTGGGGGCCACCTACGGATATGA
Organism: Phycisphaerales bacterium; assembly: GCA_011057845.1. GTDB lineage: Bacteria > Planctomycetota > Phycisphaerae > Sedimentisphaerales > Anaerobacaceae > UBA2266. The sequence goes on from DSDB01000443.1 coordinate 3,697, forward strand.
GATGCTCTGGCTCCTGCTGCTGACCGGGCTGCTCATGGGCACGTTTATGACCACCGCGGCGCGGATCGGCGTGGTGGGCGGCCAGACGCCCTGCACGCTGCTGGCGCGGCGGACAAACCGGGTCGTTGCGGCGACCGTGGGGATCACCCTGTGCCTGATATGCACGGCGTTTCAGTTCTCTAACAACCTGGCGGTCGCGGCGGCGGGCGAGGCAATGGGTATAGCGCGGCTCTTCGGCAACCCGACGGAGATGTCGGAGAAGACCCGCGCGATGATCGACAGTGGAGTGCTGATTGCCTTCAACGCCCTGATTATTGCGCTGACCTTCACGCTCCGGCAGGTGTACCGCGTGCTCGAGCGGGCCATGAAGATCATGGTGGCGGTCATTCTCGTGTGCTTCGTGGTGAATCTTTTCGTCGTCGGGCCCGACCTCCTCGAACTGCTTAAGGGCCTGATTCCGCACAAGCCCGCGAACCTGACCCTTGGGCTGCCCGTGCGGACGGCGGAAGGAGTCGTCGATCCGATGGTGCTGATTGCCTCGCTTCTGGGCACGACCTTTTCGGTGGCCGGGGCGTTCTATCAGGGCAACCTTGTGCGGGAGAAGGGTTGGACGCTGCGGGACTACAACCAGGGGCTGGGCGATTCCATCGGCGGGGTGGCGGTTCTGACCGGCGTCAGCGCGATGATCATGATCACCAGCGGGACCGTTCTCCGGGGGCAGCCCGCCAACGACATCAGCGTACTTGCGACCCAGCTTCGGCCACTGCTTGGCGCGATGGCGGGCGTGTTGTTCACGATTGGATTGCTGGCGGTGGCGATGAATCCGTTCGTTATCAATGCCATGATAGGCGGCAGCATCCTGGCTGACGGCCTGGGCAAGCCGGCCAGGCTCAGTGATCCGTGGTCCCGCCGGTTCACCGTCGTGGTGCTGCTGATCGGCATGGGCGTGGCGATGCTGGTGCTGCACGCCGGGGTCAAGAAGATCGACGCCATGATCTTCGGCCAGGCGATGACGGTCATCGGCAACCCGCTGATGGCGGCCTCGATTCTGTTTCTTGCCAACAGCAAGCAGATCATGGGTGATCGGCGCAATTCCACGCTCATGAATGTCCTGGGTGGCCTTGGGTTTGTTGTAGTTTTGCTGATGGCTGTGCGGGTCCTGATTCTGCTGGTCTACCGGCTGACATGAAGATGGGACGGGGTCTGTGCCGACCGCGTATGCACTGTAAGGGCAAGCACTCATGGCGGATGCCAACCGGCTTGATGAATCCGAGCTTGAAGACCTGCTGAGTGAGCCGACCGATATATCTCGTGGAGGCCTCCAGTGTGTGAAAGGCGACGTGGTTGTTCTTGGGGCCGGCGGCAAGATGGGGCCGACGCTGGCAATGATGCTCAAGAAGGCCGATCCCGGTCGGAATGTCTACGCGGTTTCACGCTTCAGCGAGGAAGCTGTCCGGCGACGGATTGAGGATACCGGGATTAACACAGTGGCATTGGATTTGCTGGACGATTCGGCATACGGCCGACTGCCGGA
>DSDB01000248.1 GCA_011057845.1 Phycisphaerales bacterium
GCCGTGGGCGCCGATGATCTTTCGGGCCGTGGACAGCCCGAGGCCGGAACCCTCCGGCCGCGTCGAGTAGTACGCCTCGAAGATCCGTCCGATCTTGTCGGGCGGGATACCGGCGCCGGTATCGACGACCTCGATGACGGCCTCGTTCCTGGCCCTGTCGGTGCGGATTGCCAGTTCGCCGCCGCCGGGCATGGCCTGCTGAGCGTTGATGAACAGGTTCAAGAGGACCTGTTTGAGCATGTCGGGGTCCAATCGGCACATCAGCTTACCCTCGCACAGATCGGGCCGGACGGCAATGCCGTGGCGGGTTGCCTGAGGACCGTAAAAGTCAATCATATCACCAACCAGTTCGTTGAGGTCCACCGTCATCGGCTCCAGTTCCGGACGCGCCACATACCTCAGAAACCCGTCCAGTATCTGTTCCAGCCGGTCGGTCTCCTTGCGAATGATCTCGACCTTTCGCGTCGCCCGCCGGATGCTTGCGGATTCGCGGGCGTTCTCGACCGCCGCAAGATCCTCCATGACCAGTTGGAGATTGACCTTCAGCGTGGACAGCGGGTTTCTGATCTCGTGCGCCAGTTCGCCCGTCAACCTTGCCAACTCCTCCAGTTCGTGGTCAAGCACTTCAGGTCGTACCACCGCGGCACCGGCGCGACGACACCAGATAAAGACAAGCACCGAACCGCCCGCGAACAGCCCGACAATGAGGCCGGCGAGAAAGTACCACATCTGACCGCTCCTGCTGAAAGCCAGACGAACAAGGACTGCCGCCGTTGGAATGCCCTACCGGCGTCGATCGCCGTCAAATCTCTTCGGCTTCTTGTGTTTGTCGTGCCTGTCGTGCCGGCCACCCCTGTCGGATCGCTCCGGCCTGTCCGACCTCTCGGGTCTCTCGCGGATTTCTTCTTCGATACCCAGGTCCGCCAGAGCCGCTTTGCGCGACAACCTCAGCCGCCCCTGGTCGTCGATACTCAAGAGCTTGACGGGTATGATGTCGCCCATCTTGCAGATGTCTTCGACGCCCTTGACATAACCGCCGCTCAGTTCGCTGATGTGGCAGAGCCCTTCCACGCCGGGAACGATCTCCACAAAGACGCCGAATTCCTTTACCGACACCACCTTGGATTGCTCGTAAACATGTCCGATCTTCGGGGGCTGCGTCATGGCCTCGATGATATCCCTGGCCTTGAGGTGTCCGTCGCCGCCGACGCAACTGATGTAGACGGTGCCGTCCTCTTCGATTTCAATGGTCGTATCCGTCTGCTCCTGGATGCTCTTGATCATCTTGCCGCCGGGGCCGATGACCTTGCCGATCAGCTCCGGATCGATCTCGATGCTGATGAGCTTCGGGGCGTACACGCTCAATTCCGGACGCGGCTCGCTGAGAGTCTGCGCCATGATGTCGAGAATCTTCAATCGGGCCCGTTTCGCCCGTTCGAGTGCCGCGACCATAATATCGTGCGCCAGCCCCTCCGCCTTGATATCGAGCTGAATACCCGTAATACCATCAGCGGTGCCGGCGATCTTGAAGTCCATGTCGCCGTAGTGGTCTTCCTCGCCGAGGATGTCCGTCAGAAGTTCATAGCGTCCGCTCGAATCGCTGACCATGCCAATGGAGATGCCGGCCACCGGCTTGAGAATAGGCACGCCCGCGTCCATCAGGGCCAGCGTCCCGCCGCACACGGAGGCCATCGAGCTGGATCCGTTGGATTCCGTGATATCCGAGACAATTCGGATTGTGTAGGCGAAGGTGTCGTCGGACGGTCGAACCGGCTCAAGCGATCGCTCCGCCAACGCGCCGTGACCGATTTCCCGGCGTCCGACCCCGCGGATCGGGCGAACCTCGCCGACGGAGAACGGCGGGAAGTTGTAATGCAGCGTGAAACTCTGGGAGTACTCATCCTGCAACCCGTCGATGATCTGCGCATCCCGGATCGTCCCGAGTGTCACAGTCACCAGCGACTGTGTCTCGCCCCGCGTGAACAGCGCCGAGCCATGGGTTCTTGGCAGAATGCCGACTTCACAGGAAATGGGACGCAATTCGTCATACGCCCGACCGTCGGCCCGCTTGCCCTCAAGCAACAGCTTGCGAACGGCTTCGCCTTCGATCGTGTGCCAGAACTCCTTGAAGACCCGTATTTCACATCGCGGCTCCCGGCCCTCGGCTCCTTCCGGGACCTCGCAGTACTCCTTCGCCAGTTCATCGGCAAGCTGCGACACGGCCTCCTGACGCTGCTGCTTGTCGGCGATCTGTTTGGCCTCATAGAGCCGTGCCGCCGACTTTTCACGGATTTCCGCCAGCAATGCCTCATCCTTTTCGACCCGCGGAATCTCTTTTTCGACGTGTCCGACCTTGTCCCGTAACTCGTTGATCAGGTCGCAGACGTCGCGGACCACGCCGTGAGCCTTCTGCACCGACTCGGCGATCACCTCTTCCGACAACTGCTTGGCCCCGATTTCGATCATGTTGATCGCCTCATGACGACCGGCCAGGAGCAGGCTGAGATCGCCTTCTTCGACCTGCTTGTACGTAGGATTGATGATGAATTCGCCGCCGACGCGGCCGAGCCGGCAGGCCCCCATGGGCCCCAGGAACGGAATCTTACTGATCGTCAGCGCCGCACTGGCCCCGATCATGGCGGGGACATCCGGGTCGTTCTCGCGGTCGGCGCTAAGCACCTGTGCGATGATCTGGACTTCCTGGCGATACCCATCCGGGAACAACGGCCGGATGGGCCGATCAATCGTTCGAGCCGTGAGCGTCTCCTTCGTGCTCGGCCGCCCCTCTCGCTTGATGAAGCCACCCGGGAACTTGCCCGCCGCGCTCTGTTTTTCACGGTATTCGACGCTCAGCGGGAAAAAGTCAATAAATTCGTTCCGCGGCGGTGCCGTGACGGCCGTCACCAGCACGACAGTATCACCATACTGGACAAGAACGGCGCCGTGGGCTTGTCTGGCGATACGGCCGGTCTCCAGCGACAGCATCCTGCCGCCTATTTCTCGTTCTACTCTGAACACCTGAAACATAGACTACCTCTCGAATGAGCGTTAAGCGACGCCGGGCCACGGCTTACCCATGCACCCGTGCCACGGGGCCTTGAGGTTACTTGCGCAAACCAAGCCGCGAAATAACGCTCTGATACCGCTTCACATCCTTCCTGCTGACATACTTCAGCAAGGCCGACCGATTACCGACCATCTTCAGCAGCCCGCGTCTGGACGAATGGTCCTTCGGATGCGTCTTGAGGTGGTCCGTCAATTCATTGATTCGCCGCGTCAGCATCGCAATCTGCACCTCCGGCGAACCGGTATCACCCGGGTGCGTCTCGTAATCGGTGATGATCTGGTCTTTTTCCTGCTTTGTTAACATCTTTCGATAAACCCTTTTGCTTACAGTACTTATATCACGTATCGTGTCAATCTCGAAAACGAATCACAAATTATAGACGGCCTCAGCGGTGTATGCAAGAACTTTCCAACCCCCATAACGGACAAAAAAACCGCTCTGAAACCCTCTCAGTCGCTCCCACGAAGTAGCCCGCGCAGACCGGATTCTCCAGATACGGCGGCTTCGTTCTCCCTTCGAAATCGGCCTGGGTCAGGCCCGATGGGCCTCAAGAAAGGCCTCCAGAATGTGTGCGGCCGCCACGGCGTCCAGGGGCTTGCGTCGCCTGGCCTTCGGCAGGTCTATCCCGGCGAAATCCTGCTCAGCGGCAAAACTGCTCAGCCGCTCATCCTGGAAGTAGACGGGCAAACCCACGTACTTACCCAGCTTATCACCAAACTGGCGGGTCGCGGCGGCCTGAGGGCCCTCCGACCCGTCCATATTCAGGGGCAGGCCCACCACAAGGGCCCCCACCGACTCGGCCTTGACAATGCGGTAAATCCTGGCGAAGACATCCCCGCGGCCCTCCAGAACCGCCAGCGGCGAGGTGATCGTCTGGCCACCGTCGCAGATGGCCAGCCCCACCCGCCGCTTTCCATAGTCTATTCCCAGGTATCTCACGGATGTGCCCCAGTGGCCCGATTCGGCGGCCTGTTTCACAGAAACCGCTCGCCGCCGCGTTCGGCGATGTGGTCCAGGAGCTCCTTGAGTCGGCCGGTTTCGTCGATATGACAGACCAGTGTCGCATCCGGGCTGTGGGCGACCAGCATGTTCTTGAGCCCGATCAGGGCGATCAGGTGCCCCTTGTCCTCGGTTGCGACAATGCTGTCCTTGCAGTCGAGCAGCAGGCTCTCGCCAGCGACCACGATGTTGCCGTTCTCGTCGGATGTGACGATGTCCGCCAAGGCCGCGAAAGACCCCAGGTCCAGCCAGCGACAGTCCAGTTGGATGGCGCCGACCTTGGGGGCCTTTTCCATGACTGCGTAATCGATGCTGATCTTGGGGAGTCTGAGGAACCACTCCTCCAACACCGCCGCCTGATTCGGCGTATCCCAGGCGTCGCGGATTCTGCGCAAGGGTTCGACCCCATCGGGCAGGAACTGCTCAAGAAGACGCAGAATCGTCCCGGCCTTCCAGACGAACATACCGGAATTCCAGAAGAAACGGCCGGTCTTGAGGTACTTCTCGGCGGTCTGGGTGTCAGGCTTCTCACGGAAGGCCCGAACCTCGTAAACCTCATTCTTGCAGCCCTTGTGGCGGCTCGGGTTCTTGCAGTCGAGATAACCTAGTTGGGTACTGGGAAAGGTAGGTTTGACGCCGAATGTAACCAGGTACTCTGGATTGGCCCTGGCAAAGGTCAGGGCGTCGCGGATGGCCTGTTGGAGCGTCTCGGCTGGCTCGATGACCTGGTCGGCGGTCACGACCGCCATGGCGGCGTCGCCGTCGTAGCGGTCGAGGATGGCCGCGGCCAGGCCGATTGCCCCAGCGGTATCGCGGACGGCCGGCTCGGCGATGACGTTGTTATACGGCAACTCCGGCAGGTTCTCCCGGACCAGGTCGGCATAGCCGGCATTCGTCAGGACCAGTATGTTCCGCTCGTCGAAGACCGGCAGCAGCCGCTCGACGCAGTTTCTCAGGAGGGTCTGGTCGTTCAGCAGCTTGAGGACCTGCTTGGGTCGGTCTTTACGGCTCAGCGGCCACAGGCGTTTACCGCTGCCCCCTGCCATGATCACGGCGTAATCCATCGTAAACGGCTTTCAAATCAGCAGTTGTATGAAAGATGCTATCAATCTTACCCTCTCATCCCATAGACGTAAACCCCCATTTGCCCCCCGCCACCC
>DSDB01000350.1 GCA_011057845.1 Phycisphaerales bacterium
CAGTTGGGTCAGGTTCTCAATCAAGGCATCCGCCTGGTCGCTCGGGCGGTGGGAGAAGCTGTGGTGGAAGAGAATAACCGATGGCTTACGTGTCTTCCTCTGAGCCATAATAAGACCGAAGTCTGTATCGGCGGTGATGACTATACGTTGCTCTTGGTGCGCGCGGTCGACGATTCTCACATCGCTATCACACTGCATGCGGTAGTCCTGGACATGGACGGCGTCGTGGCCGAGATTCCGCAACGCCTCGGCCACCTTGGGAGAGATGGGATTGTCAACGAGGAATCTCATGCGGACTTGAGTGGCAGAGCACGTTCCTTGACGGCTTCAGCGGCATAACGCAGGGCTTCACGGATGTCCTCGCGTTCCAGTTCAGGATGGGCGTCGAGGATCTCCTTATCGCTCATCCCTTCGGCGACCATGGCCACCACCGTAGCTACCGGCATGCGCAGGTCGCGAATGCAGGGAACACCTGCCATCTTCTGCGGATCGATTGTGATGCGATTGAACACCATTAGTACCTCTGCAAGCAGCAGGCAAGTCCACAGGTCATTATAGCCACCCCGAACAACCGCGACAAGTCGGAAAGCGGGCGGCAAATCACAGATGGGCGATGATGGCGTCGGCCATCTGGCTGGTTCCAACGGCGGTGGGGTCGTCGCGGTCGGGTTTCATGTCGTAGGTAACGTCCTTGCCTTCGGCGACAACAGTTGCGACGGCATTCTCCAGGGCGTCCGCCTCGGCCGTCATGTTAAGATAGCGAAGCATCAGGACGCCGCTAAGGATAAGCGCGGTGGGATTGACCTTGTTGAGGCCCTTGTACTTGGGGGCGCTTCCGTGGGTGGCCTCGAAAACAGCCCCGTGGTCGCCGATATTGGCCCCCGGCGCGACGCCGAGGCCTCCGACCAGGCCGGCGCAAAGGTCGCTGACGATATCGCCGTAGAGGTTGGGCAGGACCAGCACGTCGTAGAGTTCGGGCTTCTGGATGAGCTGCATGCACATGTTATCGACGATGCGGTCCTCGAACTCGATGTCGGGGTATTCCTGGGCCACCTGGCGGCTGACGTCCAGCCACAGGCCATCGGAGAACTTCATGATATTGGCCTTGTGAACGCTCGTAACCTTCCGGCGTCCGTTCTTGCGGGCATACTCGAAGGCAAAACGCACGATTCGCCGGGTCCCGGCGACGCTGATGGGCTTTATGCTGATCCCCGCGTCAGGGGCGATTCTCCGCTTGCTATGGGCGTTGATCCATGCGATCAGCTCGGCGGTGTCGTCCTTGCCTTTCTCGAATTCGATGCCCGCGTAGAGGTCTTCCGTGTTCTCGCGAACGATGACAAGGTCGATATTCTCGTAGCGGCTGCGGACGCCGGGGTAGCTGCGGCACGGACGCAGGCAGGCATAAAGGTCCAGCGCCTGCCGTAGATACACGTTGATACTACGAAAGCCCGTTCCGACGGGTGTGGTGATGGGGGCCTTGAGGACCACGCCGTTCCTGCGGACCAGGTCCATCGTCTCATCGGGTATGGGTGTGCCCAGGCGTTCCATGACATCCACGCCGGCCTCGGCGGTCTCCCATTCGATTCCAGCCCCGGTGGCGTCGATGCAGCGGCGGGCGGCCGCGGCGATTTCCGGGCCGATTCCATCGCCCGTGATCAGCGTTACCTTCGTCATGTCGTGAATCTCCGGATATTCTGAAAAGGCTGAATGGTAGCAGGGGGGCTCTGCCCTGTCAACCTGCCCCTTGGCCGTCCGCGTGTGGCTGTGCGGCGGATTCTTGTTGAATCCCCTCGGTCGCGTTATAATACGGTTCATCGGGCCCTGATGGGCGCATACACTTTGACAAAACGCCATACGAGAGAATCTGGACTGTGCGAGGTCAACGATATGGAACAAGAGAAGAAGAACTCGACACCGTTATTGATAGCTGTGGCCATCATTCTGGTCGGTGCCGTAGGGGTCGGCTTCGGTGTGCGCCACGTGCGGCATCTCAGGCAGTCGCTCAAGGAGATGCCTCGGATGACGAAGGGGACCTCTGAGATCGAGCCGGAACCGGCGGCTGTTGTGGATGAGACGCCGCCGCCCGTGGTCGAATCTGTTGAGCCGGAGCCGGAGCCGGAGCCAGTGGTTGAAATCGTAGAGGTTCCCGTCGAAGAACCCGTTATGGAGGCCGATGAGTCCACGGTCAAGGTCGTCGAAGAGACGCCGCTCGAGCCCCAGCCGCAACCGCAACCCCAGTGGCAGTTCGGGCAGAATGCGGCGCTCGTCCAACAGTTCCTCGCCGATCTCAATCTCAATGAAGAGGAACAGGTCCGGCTGCGAGAGGGCATTGCGATGAGAATGCAGCGGTTCCAGACGATGAGCGAACAGGAACGCCAGGAGGAGGTCGCCCGCATGAGACAAATGGGCGAGCGCTGGCAAGCGATGAGTGAACCTGAACGCCAGGCCGTGCTACAGCGTATGCGCGAACGCTTTGAGGATTGGCGAAGGAGCGGCTCAGCGGAACTGCCGGAGCTTAGCCTCGATTAACCCGCCACCATGGGCCGGTTTCAAGCAGGGTGCAAAGCAGGAGTCCTTCTCAATACTGTCATGCGCATTCCGAGCCAGGCGAGGGGCAAGGGGCCGGGTGAGAACGGTGGGGGTACCGGCCGACAAGATCCGCTGGGGCGTTGACAGCGGTCAGCGCCGGCGGTAGGGTGTGGGTTTTTCCAAGGTCTTTGCTTTTGGTGGGTTATGAAGGTTTCGCTCGACTGGTTGAAGGATTACGTGGAGGTTGATCGCCCCGGCGATGCGCTTGCGGCGATGCTCAGCGATCTGGGGTTCCCGTGCGAGAGCGTCGAACGGGTCGGCGACGATACCGTTATCGACCTGGAGGTGACGAGCAACCGCGGGGATTGCCTGGGCCACATTGGCGTAGCGAGGGAGATTGCGGCGGTGACGGGTCGGTCGCTACGGCTGCCGGAGACGGCATATCCGCGGTTGGAGCAGCATACCAGCGAGCTGGCGGCCGTGGAGATTGCCGAGCCGGAGCTGTGCGGGCGGTATACGGCCAGGATCATCAAGGGGGTCAAGGTGGGCCCATCGCCGGATTGGGTGGTGCGGCGGTTGGAGGCGGTGGGGCTGCGGAGCGTCAATAACGTGGTGGATGCCACGAATTATGCGATGATGGAGACGGGCCAGCCGCCCCATGCGTTTGACTATGCCAAGATTGCCGATGGCAAGATCATCGTCCGACGCGGCCGGGCGGGCGAACGGATTACGAGCATCGACGGAACCCAATGTGAACTGAACGAGCGGATGCTGGCGATTGCCGACCCCTCCGGGCCGGTGGCCATCGCGGGGGTGATGGGCGGGCTGCATACGGAGGTCAGCGACGCGACGACGGATATTCTACTGGAGGATGCGTATTTTGACCCGGTGAGCGTGCGGTCGACGTCGCGGGCACTGGCACTGCCCTCGGAGGCGTCGTACCGGTTCGAGCGGATCGTGGATATCGAGCAGGTGGACTGGGCGTCGCGGCGGACGTGCCGGCTGATCGTCGAATGGGCCGGCGGCAGGGTGGCCAAAGGCGTGGTGGATGTCTATCCGCGGCGCTGGGCCCCCAAGGAATTGCGGCTGCGGCTGGCACGGCTCAACGCCCTGCTGGGCATTGACGTGCCGGGCGGCGACGTGCTGCGGATTCTCGGGGCCCTGCAGTTCGAGCCCCGGCTGGAAGGCGATGTGGTGGTGTGCCGCGTGCCTTCGTGGCGATGTGATGTGTATCGTGAGGTGGATCTGATTGAAGAGGTGATTCGCGTCTACGGATACGGTAAGGTGCCGACGCGAAGGAAGATCGAGATTGAGGTTGTGCCGGTAGATGCTCGGCAGAAGCTGGTGTCCACGGTAGGGGCGCATTTGAACAGTTGCGGCTTTTATGAGACCGTCAATGTGACGTTCGTGGATGAGAAGGCCGCGGCGGTATTTGGCGAACCTGGAAGAGGGACGCTGGCCGTGCGGGACCAGGCCCGGCGGCAGGGCAGTATCCTGCGGCAGAGCCTGATCGGGTCGCTGCTGGGGGTCCTGCGCACCAATGTCAATGCGAAGAATCTGCCGTGCCGGGTGTATGAAATTGCTGATACTTTCGTGCCGGTTGGGGGTGGATGTTTGATTCGAGGACGGGACGCCCTCGACACGGGGTCTGCGGGCCACGGGCATCCTGCCCGTGCCGCGGGGTTGCCGATTGAGCGGCCGAAGTTGGGGCTGGTCTGCGATGGGGACCTTCGAGCGCTGCGGGGGGCCGTGGAGAGCGTGGTGTCCGTGCTGAATCGGGATGCGGAGGTTGTGTTTAAGCCGGCACAGTTGTCCTGGGCCGAACATGGGGCCCGAATCGAGGTCAACGGCGTCGAGATCGGGCTGGCGGGTGTGGTCTCCCAAGAAGTGGCGGCCTCGTTCGATATCAAGGACCTCTCGCCCGTGGCGGCGGAGGTGTATTTCGACGATCTGGCGAAGTTGGCTGGCGGGCCGATTGCGGTTCGGCCGATACCTCGGTTCCCGGCGATCGAGCGCGATCTATCCATCGTGGTTGACGAAACGGTGGCGTGGTCGGCGATTGCCGAGGCCGTGCGGGCCGGCGCGCCAGATGAACTGGAGCGGCTCGATTTCGTGACGATCTACCATGGCAAGGGCATCCCATCGGGGAGAAAATGCGTAACGCTGACGCTGCGCTTCCGCGATGCCGATGGTACGCTTACGCACGAACAGGTGGACCGGATGCAGAACCGGATTCTCGATGGCCTCAAGGCTGCTGTCGGGGCCCGGTTACGGGCGATGTAGCGACCGGTGCGATCGGCAAGCGGCACCGATTGTGGTGGGCGGGCGTTCAGTTGAAGACGGCCCTGTCGCAGTCGAATACGGCGTCTTTGAGGCAAAAACGCAGGTTTGTGACAGTGGGCCCGCCTGGATTCGAACCAGGGACCAAGGGATTATGAGTCCCCTGCGGACAGGGGCGCAAGTATTGCCCCATAAAGGACTTACGGATTCACACGAGAGCGTCTTACCCCCACGCTTACCCTCAGATAAACCGAAAACCCCTCGCAAACAGGCCGATGGCCTCCACGAGCTTGACCGGCTGGCCGAGGCATGGCCTGGGCTGTCCGAGGCCGTCCGGCGGGAGATTCTGAGGCTGGCGGGGGTGTTGCGATGAACGGTGAACGCAAGAAGTGGCCTGGCCCGGACGC
>DSDB01000217.1 GCA_011057845.1 Phycisphaerales bacterium
AGTGGTCCTGAAGGCCAGTTAGTCCGATAACCCGCCCACCCCATGGGGTGGGTCACAGCAACACCTTGACCAGTATGAATGGGCGAACCTATAGAAATGTGCGAAAGATCCTTGGCGCTACCCTGCGTAGATTCGGTCATCAGCAACCCGATGACACAGGGGCAGAGCCAGGACTCGAGAGGGTCGCGCTCGGTCGATCCGTGAAGCGGCCGATTCCGAATGATTCAGACGCGAATTTCACCCCGGAGAACATCCGCGAGATCATGGTCGGCATCAATGGGAAGCATCACTGAAAGGTCAGGATGACCGTCAGCAACTTAGATAAAGCACTTACGAAATCCGCGCCAAGCGATCTCAGCCGTCGAGAATCTCTTCTGCTCGTCCTTGATCCACCTCCATGATGTGGCGAAGACCCGTAATTTCGGCCGCTTCGGGCGTCAGCGCCGCTACATCGTCGCGGGACACGTACTCGAGCGAGAACTTCCGGCAGCCGGTCATCAATTGGCGCAGGCCCTGGGCCAGTCGCTCATAGTATGTGTACAACCCAATGGCGCCTGTGGGAATCTTGTCAAACTCGCCGTTGCCCAACTCCCCGCGCAGCTCGGCGGCGGTGACGAATATCTCCTCCCGGGTCGAGCCGAACCGCTCCACATAGACGGGCAGTTGATGCGCATCGATCGCCCGGCCGATGGTCTTGCCGACCATCGCCGCCGCGATGGGCCCTCGGGCCATGCCGATCAGTTTGACGTAGGGCGCCCCAAGAGCCAGTCCCTTGAAGATGAGGTCTTCAAAGGTGAATCCGCCTCCGACCGCGATGGCCGGCAGGTATCGGTTCTTGTCCGCCAGCCGTTTGGCGTACGTGTAGAGAAGTGTGTGCAGGTGTACCGGCGGCACGCCCCATTCATTCATCATCCGCCAGGGGCTCATTCCGGTCCCGCCGGAGGCCCCATCGACGGTCAGCAGGTCGAGCTTGTACTTGGAAGCGAAGCTCAGCGCGCGGGCCAAGTCGGCCGGCCGATAGGCTCCGGTCTTCAGGAAGATGTACTTCGCACCGGCCCGGCGGAGTTCCTCGATTCTCCGGGCGAATGACTCCTCCGTCACCATTCCGACGCGGGAGTGCCGCTCGAATTCCTTGAAGTTGCCGTGGCCGAACGCCTCGATGACGGCGGGGTCCGTCGGGTCCGGCAGTACGATGTAGCCTCGTTCGTGCAGGAGCTGGGCCTTCTTGAGGTCCCTGATCTTGACTTCCCCGCCGATGTTCTTGGCTCCCTGTCCCCATTTGATCTCCACGCACTCGACGCCCAGCTTCTGGATCGCATACTCCTGCACGCCCAGCCGGGTGTCCTCGACATTGGCCTGGACGATGATGGCTCCGTAGCCGTCACGCTGATACTCCTGGTATAGACCGACGCGACGCCTCAGATCGACCGTCTCCTGTACGCGGCCGTTGGCGAGGACCGTCTCCAGATCCATTCCTGCGACGTTCTCTCCGATGGTCAGGGCGGTTCCGGCCAGGGCCGAGCCGATCGCCAGACCCTCCCAGTTGTTTTTGGCGATGTCCGTGGACCCAATCCCGGAGATCAGCCAGGGATAACGGAACTTGATGCCCTTGTCGTGGCCGATGCGGACCTCAAGATTCACGGCCGGGAAGATCGCCTTGTCGCTGTCGGCGTCGATGCCGTGGGCGCCGACGCACGTCCCCATGATATTGAGGTGCGAGTAGTCCACCGGATACTGTTTCTCGGAAGCCGTGGTAATAACGCCGAAGGGTTGCGGATAGATCACCTCATGGCCGCGATAGGCGGACTTGCCGATTTCGCACATGCCGATGCAGCCGTCCACACAGGTGACGCACATTCCCGAGGTCGGCGTCACCGAGCCCTCGGTTCGGTTCTTCGTAAGCGTGGCGGCGGATGAGTTCACTCTCGAAAACGACATGTCAAAGCACCTCCTGGGTTCTTTTATGACTTCTTGATCTCACAGGCGACACACGGGTTCATGTAACACAGCATATCGTCGAACGGTTCCTTCTCCAGGCACGGCGGACTGAGGTTGGCGCAGCCGCCGCAGACCGCCTTCTGCGGCTCCGTATAGGTACATCGCAGCGAGCAGGCCGGGCAGACGTAGATACACCCGCCACATTGCCGACAGACGTCCGAAGGGATGTCAAAAGGCGTCCCGATGCTGCGACTGCGGCCCCTTCCACGGAAGCCGATGGCCTTCGCCATCATCTGCTCCTCGCACATCCGGACGCAGCGGCCGCACAAGATGCACGCTTCATATTCCTGCCGGAATCGCTGCTGTGTCACTCCGTGCGCCGAGGCCAGGTCTTGCAGGGTCTTGGATTGGGGACAAGAGGCCAGCAGCAGTTCGATGATCATCTTGCGGGCGCGAACGACCCGCGACGAGGCGGTTCGCACCTGGAGTCCCTGCTCGGCCGGGTAGGTACACGAAGACACGAGTTTGGCGCTTGGGCCTTGGCCGATCTCCACGACACACAACCGGCACGCCCCATAGGGCGTCAGCCCCTCCATGTGGCAGAGTGTGGGGATGGGAAAGCCGAGGAACTGCGCCGCTTCGAGGACGGTCGTGCCCTTTTCGACGGATGTCTCCAGCCCATTGATGGTGAGCGTAATCATACGTCTTGTTCTCCGTTGACGGCCGACGATGCGCACATGGCGGCGCGGTCCTGCGTGAAGGCCAGATCGCACCGCAGGCACCGCCGGGCCTCCGCGCGGGCCTGGGCCTCGGACAGCGGCATCTCGATTTCGTTGAAGTTCTTTCTTCGTTTTTTCACGGGCAAGACGGGGGGAATGGCCCTTGTTGCGTGTTCAATCTCCCGCTCGTTTACGGACGCCGGTTCAATGAATACGGAGGGCAATTTCACGCCCGGCGGTTCGGCAAGAGGCTCACCCCGCAGGTAGCGGTCGATAACGTGCGCGACCTTTTTGCCCGCGGCGATGGCGTCGATGACGGTATTCGGGCCCGTCACCAGGTCGCCGCCGGCAAAGACGCCCTCCATCGTTGTAGCCAGAGTCTTCGGATCCACCCTGACCCGACCGGATCTGTCGATCTCCAGGCCCATCGAGGCCAGAGGCTCGCTTTGCGGCCGCTCACCGATGGCGACAATCAGCGTGTCCAACGGGAGCATGAACTCGGTCCCGGGCACGGGAATCGGCCTGCGCCGCCCACTCGCATCCAGGTCGCCGAGGCGGTTTCGGATGCATTCGATGCCCACCAGGCGACCTTCTCGCGAGCAGATTCGGATGGGAGAGACCAGGGTCTCCAGCTCCACCCCCTCCCGGATGGCCGTCTCGATCTCCTCCTGCCGTACGCGGATCTTGACGGGCGAGACCAGCGTCTCAATCGTCACCCCTTCTTCCAGAGCCGCTTCGACTTCCTCTTCGTAGGCGGGCATCTCATCACGGGTGCGCCGGTAGAGAAGCGTCACCTGAGTGACATTCTTCTGACGCAGCGCCACTCGCGCCGCATCCACGGCCGAGTTACCGCCGCCGACGATCCCAACGTGGCCACGGGCCAGTTCTTCGCCTTGCAGGTTGAATGCCTTGAGGAACTGCATGGACGGGTAGATACCGGCCACATCTTCGCCCTCGAGGTCCAGCCGCCAGCTCTCGTGGGCGCCCATCGCCAGAAAGATCGCCTTGAACCCCTGGCCGAGCAGTCCTTGGATCGTCAAATTACGCCCGAGGACAACGCCGCACTTTACAGCGATGTTCTTGTTCATCAGTGTTGCGATCTCGCCACGGACGATCTCTCGCGGCAAGCGGTAGGCTGGCAGTGAACTAATCAACATGCCACCGGGTTCCCGCTCGGCCTCGAACACCGTCACTTTGTGTCCGAGAAGGGACAAGTCGTGCGCGGCGGCAAGCCCTGCCGGGCCCGCACCTACGATGGCCGCCTTCTTCGCTCGGCCGTTTCTTGTCGGCCTGATCTCGGGGCGATAGACGGCGGGGTCCACCCGGTCGGTCACAAACCGCTTCATGGCACGAACGGCGATGGATTCGCCTCCGCCGACGCCCAGCGTACAGCGGTGTTCACATTTGCGGTCGCAGACGCGGGCACTGACGGCCGGGAATGGATTCGCCTGGCGGATGATCCGATACGCCTGCTCATACTGCCCCTGCTCGATGAGGGCGACATAGCGCCACGGCTCGGTATCCACCGGGCAGGCGGCCTGGCAGGGCGCCCCAACGAGGTTCCTGCAAACAAACGCATCACACCGCTTGTCCACAATGTGCCGTCGGTATTCCTCACGAAAATATCGCAGCGTGCTCAACACCGGGTTCGGGGCGGACTGGCCCAGGCCGCACATGGTTGTGTCCTTCACGACGAGAGCCAGCTCTTCGAGCAGATCCAGATGAGCCAACGTTCCCTTGCCGAGAGTGATATCCTCGAGAATCTCATACATCCGCTGCGTGCCCTTGCGGCAGGTCAGGCACTTGCCGCACGACTCGTCCTTGAGGAAGTTCATGAAGTACTTGGCGACGTCCACCATGCACGTGTTCTCGTCCATGACGATCATGCCGCCGGACCCCATGATCGAGCCGACTTTGGCCAGGCTGTCGTAGCTGATAGGCAGGTCAAACTGTGCCGCCGGGATGCATCCGCCTGAAGGCCCGCCCGTCTGCACGGCCTTGACGCGTGTCTTGCCGATTGGTCCTCCGCCAATTTCGTAGACAACGTCCTTGATCGGCGTCCCCAGGGGGACCTCGACAAGGCCGGTATTTCGGATCTTGCCGACCAGGGAGAATATCTTCGTGCCTGTGTTGCGCTCGATGCCGATCACCGCGAACGCTCCGGCGCCGTTGCGTATGATCAGCGGCACGTTGGCGAGTGTTTCCACGTTGTTGATGCAGGTCGGGGCGCCGAAAATACCCTTCGCAATGGGGTACGGCGGGCGTTGGCGCGGTTCGCCCATGCGCCCCTCGATGGACCGGATCAGGGCCGTCTCTTCGCCGCAGACGAAGGCCCCGGCGCCTCGTACGATGTCCACGTCAAATCGGATTGCCGCCCCGAGGATGCTGTCGCCCAGCAGGCCCATGCCGCGGGCCTGCCGCAGGGCGATCTGGCAGTGTTTGATCGCCAGGGGATACTCGCTGCGAACATAGATGATCCCTCGCGTGGCGCCTGTGCCGGCGGCGGCGATGATCATCCCTTCGATGATGGCGTGAGGATTGCC
>DSDB01000181.1 GCA_011057845.1 Phycisphaerales bacterium
ATGGGGTTGCTCCAGGCGCCAACCTCGGCGATGGTGATATCCGCCCGCTTGGCGGCCGCGGCGTAGGCACTGACCGTGGCGTCATCGGCGGTCGGGCTCAGCGGGCAGTAGGCCGCGCGATAGCCCACGGTCTGCAGGGCGGCGATCCAGGACTCGGGGCTGTCATGCCGGGCGAAGATGGGCCCGCCCAGACGGATGGCCCCGCCGGCCGCCTCTGCCGAACGGCCGCTCGATGCAGCCGCGGCCAGCACGGCGGCGGAGGTTGTCTTCAAAAAGGTTCGGCGGGTGATTCGGTCAGCGGTCATGGTCGGCTCCTTTGGGTTAGGCGGCACTATCGCCACCGGCCAACATACCGCAAAAGGGCGATCTAATCAAATAGCAAGAATTCCTTTCGCGATCCCGCCACATTATGGTACAATAGGTATAATAAGCTCGCGGAACTTGATCTGAGGTCGGTGTATGGGTCCATGGCTGGAGACATTCGCGGTGTTGCTCGTAGCCGCCTGCGGTATACTGCTGGCGCGGCGTCTGGCGCGCTGCTCCAGGCCGTGGTGGGGCTTCTGGTATCTGCTGCCTCTGGGCATTATCGCCCTGATGCTGGCGGTTCGTGTCCGGGAGCAGTGGGCATTCGCCGGAGCGCTGGCGTGGCTCGTCACGGGGCGGCTGCGTTATGTCCTGGTTGCTCTGGCCGTTACGCTCGGCCTGGTCATGCCCCTGTCGCATCTGCCCAGACGCTGGGAGCGGATAGCGACCGGTGTGTTCATGGTCGCGGTGGTGGCGTGGTTCTCGGTGCTGCCGTTCCTGTTGCCGGCCGTGATCCGGCATCAACTGGCGGCCCTGCAGACGACGCTGACCGCCGATGGGGTCTGTCTCCAATCCACCGATTACACCTGCGGCCCGGCCGCCGCCGTCACGGCCCTGGCCCGGCTGGGCATCTCGGCCGATGAGGGGCAACTGGCCATCCACGCCCGCGCCAACCCCGTAACGGGCACGCTGCCCGCCCACCTCAGCGCCGTCCTGCAACGCCTCTACGGCGACCGGGGCCTGCGCTGCCGCTACCAGCGTTTCGACTCCGTCGCCCAACTCGCCCAAGCGGGTCCGACGCTGGCGGTCCTGCGCGACGGCCGTCTCCGCGACCACTGCGTAGCCATCCTTGCCGTCTCCGACGAGACCGTCACCCTTGCCGATCCGGCCCTCGGCCGTATCTCCCTTGGCCGCCAACAATTCGCCGCTCAATGGCGCCACCGAGCCATCGTCCTTGAGTTAACACAGGCCGGCGCCGGCACATTTTTTCCCCAGTCCTCGCTTTGATTCGGGCTCGCAGGTGCTAGAATCAGGAGCTCGATGGGTATCTTCCAGCTCAACAAGCAGTTCAAGCCCGCCGGCGACCAGCCCGAGGCCATACAGCGGCTCGCCGCGGGCGTCGCCCAGGGCCGCCGGTTCCAGACGCTCATGGGCGTAACCGGCTCGGGCAAGACCTTCACGATGGCCAACGTCATCGCCCGCTTCGACAAGCCCGTCCTGGTCATCAGCCACAACAAGACGCTGGCCGCCCAGCTCTACGAGGAGTTCAAGGAGCTGTTCCCCGATAACGCCGTCGAGTACTTCGTCTCCTATTACGACTACTACCAGCCCGAGGCCTACATCCCCCAGCGCGACATCTACATCGAAAAGGACGCCTCCCGCAACAGCGACCTCGACCGCCTGCGTCTGTCGGCCACGACCAGCCTCTCAAGCCGCCGCGACTGCATCGTGGTCGCCTCGGTCTCGTGCATCTTCGGCCTGGGTTCGCCGGAGGACTACAAGGCCTCCGTCGTGGGCGTCCGCGTCGGCGACAGCATTGACAGAAACACGCTGCTGGGACGGCTGGCTGACATCCAATACGCCCGCAACGACATCGCCTTCGAGCGCGGCACATTCCGCGTCCGCGGGGATGTCGTTGAGATTCAGCCGTCCTACGAATCCTTCGCCGTTCGCATCGAGTTCTTCGGCGACCAGATCGAGCGCATCACCTACATCAATCCGGTCTCCTCCGAGACGCTGGCCGTCGAGGACCAGGTCTTCATCTACCCGGCCCAGCACTACATCATGCCCCAGGACCGCATCAGTACGGCCGTGGCGAGCATCCGCGCCGAACTGGAACAGCGCCTCAACGACTTCCGGGCCGAGGCCAAACTCCTCGAGGCCCAGCGCCTCCAGGCGCGGACGATGTACGACCTCGAGATGATGCAGGAGGTCGGCTATTGCAGCGGCATTGAGAACTATGCTCGCCATCTCGCCCAACTGCCGCCGGGTTCGCGGCCGTATACCCTGATCGATTACTTCCCCGATGATTTTCTGCTGTTCATCGACGAATCACACGTAACGGTCCCGCAACTCCGGGCCATGTCGGCCGGCGACCGCAGCCGCAAGCAGGTTCTCGTCGACCACGGCTTTCGCCTGCCCAGCGCCATGGACAACCGCCCGCTTCGCTTCGAGGAATTCGAGCGGATGTGGCCGCAGGTCATCTTCGTCTCGGCCACGCCCGGCCCGTTCGAGATGGAAAAATGCGGCGGCGAGGTCGTCGAGCAGATCATCCGTCCCACCGGCCTGCTCGACCCGGAGATCTTCGTCTTGCCCGCGGCCCATCAGGTCGAGCACCTATTGGGCGAGATCGAGAAACGCGTCGCCGTCCAGGAGCGCGTGCTCGTGACCACCCTGACCAAGCGCATGGCCGAGGACCTCTCGTCCTATGTGAGCAAGCGCGGCTTCCGCTGCCGCTACCTGCACAGCGAGGTCGATACGCTCGAACGCATCGAGATCCTCCGCGACCTGCGGCACGGCGAGTTCGACGTGCTGGTGGGGGTGAACCTGCTCCGCGAGGGCCTGGACCTGCCGGAGGTCTCGGCCGTGGCCATCCTCGACGCCGACAAGGAGGGTTTCCTCCGCAGCCAGGTCTCGCTGATCCAGACCATCGGCCGCACCGCCCGCAACGTCAACGCCACGGTCTTTCTCTACGGCGACAAGGTGACGCCATCCATGCGCAGCGCCATCGACGAGACCAACCGCCGCCGCCAGATACAACTGGCCTACAACACCGAGCACGGCATCACGCCGGAGACCATCAAGAAGGAAATCCGCAACAGCCTCACCGAGCAGATCAAGGCCCGCAAGACCGCCCGCGAGGCATTTTCGAAAAGCCTGCGCCCGGCCGAGTACGACAAGATCGAACTGGCCGCCCAGATCGAACAGGAAATGCTCGCCGCCGCCATGGCCCTCGAATTCGAAAAAGCCGCCGCCCTCCGGGATCAGCTCCGCGAACTGAAGGAACTGCCCGAACTGGTCCTCATGGACTCCAAAAAGAAGAAACGAGCCTTCCTGAACAAGAAACGCTCGTAGGGGCAACCCCCCATGGTTGCCCCATTTGCGGTTGTCGCATCCCGTCCGATTGCCCTTTGCCCAGCGCGCCGTCAGGGCAAGCACAGGGGCCTGCCTCTACGAGGATAATCCCATGCACATGGTTAGGCTAACGACCATCGACTATTCGATCCGTGTCCTATCCCGTGGGAGGCTACTCCATGGCCAGGACCACGCGGAAGCCGTAGCTGGCGATGCGTCCATCGGGGGCGTAGTTGTTGCGTCGGGCGACGCGGGAGGCGGCGGCATCGGCGGCCCATCCGCCGCCGCGGAGGACGCGGGCGGTGCCGGTCGACGGGCCGGTCGGGTTGATATCGGGGTCCGGCCGCGTCCCATAGTACCCGGCTGCGTACCAGTCGTTGCACCATTCCCAGACGTTGCCCGCTATGTCGTAGAGCCCGAAGGCATTGGCCGCGAAAGTGCCCACAGGCGACGTATACGGCATGATTCCATCGTTCCAGGCCGGGTGGTAGCCCGGGGTCGGGCTGACATCGTAGCCTTGAGCAGCCGTGCTGTTGTAATTGGCCTGCTGGTGCGAGATCGTATCGCCCCACGGGAAGCGCTTGGCCCCCAGACCCGCCCGCGCAGCGTACTCCCACTCGGCCTCGGTGGGCAACCGATAGCCCTTCTTCGAGAAATCGCACGCCCACGTCGCGGGGTCATAGCACTGCGGGAAGCCCTCTTTCGCGCTGCGCCAGTTGCAGTACGCCGCCGCCCCGTACCAGCTCACGCCGACGATCGGGTCATTCGTTACATCGCGGCCGCCCTTGTCCGCCACGCTGAAGGCCTCCTCATCATGGATAATCAGCGAGTTGCCGCCGGCCGGCGCCGTGTTGCAGTATGGGTACACCGTCCCGGAGTCGCCCTGATACGCCACCCCGTCAATCATGGCAACCAGACCCTCTCCCAATGCGTCATTGAGGAAAGCACAATACTGCCCGTTCGTGACCTCGTATTTGCCCATGTGGAAGGCACTGACCACCGCCACGTGCACGGGCCGCTCCGCCGAGGCCCCCTCGCTGAAGGCATCGCCCATGGCGAAGGCCCCGCCGGCCAGAGCCGCAAGCTCCTGCGGCAGCGGGTCCCGCCGGCCGGTCATCCACTGCTCGGCCAGAACCGCCATATCCGCCAGGTCCACGAAACAATCGCCCGTCAGGTCCGCCGACGGGCACTCCGCCGCCACCCGGCAGACCACAAGAAACAACCCCGCTACCAACCATCTCACCATCCTGCGCATCTCTATGTCCTCCAAATCCGCAAAAAACCTGCGCCTGCACCATAAAGGAGTCGTCCGCCTACGGCCCCCCGCAGCCGACCTCCCGGATCGCCCGGCCCGTCCCCGCGGCCGTCCCGGCTGATCCGGATCGCGGAGTATCCTACCCACCGTGGCAGTCTTTTGCAAGCAAAAACCGGCCCGGCGGCGGACTTTTTCACCCTGTTGACACAGCCGGACCCCTATGCCATACTGTGGCCGGCTCTGCGCTCGGTCGGGGCCCGTCCATGCCTCCTTATCGGGGCCTCTGTCATGCGAAAACTCAACCTTGCGAAAATACGACCGCTGATTCGGATGGCCGTGGAGGAGGACCTCGGCGGCGGCGACATCACGAGCCGGCTGCTCTTCACCGACGGCGTCACGGCCCGTGCGAACATCGTCTCGCGCGAGGAGATCATCGTCTGCGGCATGACCGTCGCCGCGGAGATTCTCCGCTTCTACGACGAGCGGCTGACCGTCCGCACCTTCATTCCCGACGGCAAGGTCGCCCACGTCGGGGCTCGCCTGGG
>DSDB01000373.1 GCA_011057845.1 Phycisphaerales bacterium
ACGAGGGGTCTTATCGGGGGAACTTTGCGCCTCAGATAGCGCGGAACGTGATAGAGATGTACAGCGAGGCGGGCCAGTGGGTGCTGGACCCGATGGTCGGGGGCGGCACGACGCTGGTTGAGGCCCGGCTGCTGGGGCGAAACGCGATTGGGGTGGATATCAACCCGGCGGCGGTGGAACTGGCGGAGAAGGCGCTGCGGTTCAAGCACCATCCGGCGACGCAGCAGACGGTGCGGGCCGGGGATGCGCGGGATTTGTCGTTTGTGGCCGATGGGTCGATAGACCTGGTGGTAACGCACCCGCCGTATATGAATATCATCCGGTACTCCGAGGGGCGGATTGCGGAGGACTTGTCGAATATCGGGTCGCTGCCGCGGTTCTGCGATGCGATGGAGCAGGTTGCGGGCGAGCTGCTGCGGGTGCTGCGGCCGGATGGGCACTGTGCGATTCTCATTGGCGATACGCGGCGGGGGCGGCATTTCGTGCCGCTGGCGTTCAATGTGCTGCGGCGGTTTCTGGCGGCGGGGTTCGTGCTGAAGGAGGATATTATCAAGGTGCAGCACAACTGCCGGCAGACGCGGCGGTGGCAGTGGAAGGCGCGGCGGGACCGGTTCTATCTGATTATGCACGAGCATCTGTTCATCTTCCGCAAGCCTCGGCCGGGGGAGGATTTGGGGCCGATACGGTATAGTGCGGGGATATGAAGAGACCGCGTGTGTGACCCCGATGTGCATCGGGGCACAGCCTACGAGGCTCGTATTGTGTCGCGCGTATTACGTCGGGGTGGTCCCGAAGCCAGTTCGGGAAAGGCAAGGGCCGGAGCGAACCAGCCCTTCGCTGCGCGAAAGGCTGCCACCCATCCACTGCTTGCTCACCGCTTGCTTTCTCGTCCATCGTCCATCGTCCATCGTCCGTCGTCCGTCGTCCGTCGTCGGTCGTCGGTCGGGGCTTTTGCCTTTTTGCTTTTTACCTTGGCGGTCGTCTGGTAGGCTGTGGGGGT
Organism: Phycisphaerales bacterium; assembly: GCA_011057845.1. Lineage (GTDB taxonomy): Bacteria > Planctomycetota > Phycisphaerae > Sedimentisphaerales > Anaerobacaceae > UBA2266. The sequence goes on from DSDB01000373.1 coordinate 1,001, forward strand.
TTGTATTTGAGGACTTCCTCATGGATGGACAACACAACGGTCCGGCGATAGGGGTTGCGCCGAAGGGTCTGGCGATCCTGGCGGTGGTCGGTCCGTCGATGGTGTGGGCGGCCGAGTATATCGGTTCGGGGGAGGTGATTATCGCGACGCGGACGGGGGCGGTGCTGGGTACGGCCGTGCTGTGGGCGGTGGTGCTGGGGGTGTTCCTGAAGTTCTGGATTGGCATGGCGGCCGCGCGGTACACGGTTTGCACGGGCGAGGGGATGATCGACATGTTCGCGCGGGCGCCGGGGCCGCGAAACTGGGCGGTCTGGGTGGTTATGGTGGTGCAGCTTTTCTGCGCGGTGCTGGCGACGGGTACGCTGGCGACGGCCGCGGCGAGGTTCATGCACTCGCTGGTTCCGGCCGTGCCGGTGTGGGCGCACGGGCTGGCGGCGGTGATTCTTGCGGCGTCGGTGGTGTGGTCGGGGACGTTTGACACGCTCAAGATGGTGATGAGCGGGTTTGTGCTGATTATCGTGATTGGCGCGATATACATCGCGGCCCACGTGTTTCCGCCCGTAACGGAGCTGCTGGCGGGCCTGACGCTGAGGCTGCCGGAGATACCCGAATGGGCCCGCGCCATCGATACAGTGTCGGACAACCCGTGGGAGGAGGTGATGCCGGTGCTGGGCTGGGGGGCCGGGGGGTTCGCGTCGCAGGTGTGGTACACGTACTGGGTGATCGGGGCCGGGTATGGGGCGACGGCCGGGCGCGGGTACGGCCGGGCGGCCGATGAGGGGATGCTGCGGACGATGTCCACCGAGACGGCGAGGAAGATCAAGGGCTGGTGCACCGTGCTCTATACCGACAGCACGTGCGCGATGTTGCTGGGGGTCCTCGTCACGGCCGCCTTTCTCATCTGCGGGGCGGGGATTCTGGGGGTCGCGCATGAGGCCCCGTCGGATGCGAACATGGCTGATACGCTGGCGCGGGTGTTCAGTTCGCGGTGGAACGTGTTTGGGGGCTTCCTGTTCAAGCTGTGCGGGGCGGTGGCGATGGTCTCGACGCTGACGGGGCAGTTGGCGGGCTGGCCGAGGCTGCTGGCGGATTCCTGCCGGCTCACGATTCCGGGGTTCGGCCGGCGGCTGGCGTGGAAGACCCAGTTCCATCTGTTTCTGGCGTTTTTCTTCTGCACGACGGTGGCGGTGGTGTTCGTGCTGGGCGGGCATATCATCTTCCTGCTGAAGATCTCCTCGATCCTGGAGGGGCTGCTGCTGATTGCGTTGCAGGCGGCCCTGGTGGGCATTGGCCTGTTCGTGGTCATGCGGCGGATGCTGTCGGCGGAGGCCTGGCGGGTTCTCAAGCCAAGCCCGGTGTTCGCGGTCGGGCTGCTTGTAACGTTCCTGTTCTTCGGCTATATTTGCGTGACGCAGGTGCCGGCGACGCTGTGCCGGCTTGTCGGCGGAAAATAATGCACAAATATCAGATATCAAAAAGCAAAACGACAAAGCAAAGACCCAATAGGGTATTGGTGGGCAAGCTCCACCCTGCGGAACGCAACTGAAAACTCAAAGGTGGAAAGCCAAAACCACAACTCAAAACTCAAAACCCTGCGCGGTCGCGGCGTGTGGTGGGTTTGGGGTTTTGAGTTTTGGTTTTGTGTTTTACGTTTTGGGTTCGATAGTCTTCATGCTTTGTCGGATCCGCCCGGCACGCAATACGAACGACGAAATACGATATACGGAAGTTGAGTTATGCTGCATCCACTAATCATTCTTGCCATCGGGGTGGCCGTTGTTCTGGCGATGATTATCGTCCTTCGGATCAACGCTTTTGTGGCGTTGATTACGGCGGCGATGGTGGTCAGTCTGCTGGCGCCGGGGGCGGCGGCCGAGAAGATTTCGCGGGTGGCCGAGGCGTTCGGGACGACGGCCGGCAAGATCGGGATTGTGATTGCGATGGCCGCCATTATCGGGCGGTGCTTGATTGAATCGGGGGCGGCGGATCGGATTGTGCGGCTGTTCGTGCGGCTGCTGGGCGAGCGGCTGTGTCCGGTGTCGCTGATGACCAGCGGCTTTGTACTGTCGATCCCGGTGTTCTTCGATACGGTGTTCTATCTGTTGCTGCCGCTGGCGCGGTCGATGCACCGGCGGACAAAGATCAGCTATCTGCTGCTGATCCTGGCGATGGGGGCGGGGGCTTCGATTACGCACTCGCTGGTGCCGCCGACGCCGGGTCCGCTGCTGATTGCGGAGGCCTTGAAGATTGACCTGGGGGTAATGATCTGCGTCGGGACGCTGGTGGCGGCGTGCACGGCGGTGGTGATGTTCTTTTTTGTGGCGTTTCTGAGCCGGTGTTTCGATATTCCCATGCGGCCGCTGGAGGGGGGCCGGGCGGAGCCGGAGCCGCTGCCGGATGAGCGGTTGCCGGGCCTGTGGCTGTCTTTGGCGCCGATTCTGCTGCCGGTTCTGATGATCAGCGCGCATACGGTTGTCTCGACGCTGGCCGAGGGGGCGCTGGAGGGCTCGACGATCCTCAAGATTCAAAGTGTCACGGCGGTGGCCGGCAATGCGAACCTGGCGATGCTGCTGTCGGCGGTGATTGCGGTGCTGGTGCTGTGGCGGCAGCGGCGGCCGTCGCGGAAAGAGCTGGCGGCGGCGATTGAGAGTTCGCTGGCCGGCGGCGGTGTGATTATTCTGATTACCTCGGCCGGCGGCGCGTTCGGGGCGATGCTCAAGGAGGCGCAGATCGGCGGCGCCATCGAGAAGCTGCTGGTGGGCGAGTCGACGGGACAGTTGGGGGGGATGAGCCTGCTGCTGATGGCGTTTGTGATTGCCACGCTGGTCAAGTTCGCGCAGGGGTCCTCGACGGTCTCGATGATTACGACCAGCGGGATTCTGGCGCCGTTGATTGCGTCCTCGCGGGGCCTGGGGTATCATCCGGTGTATCTGGCCGCGGCCATCGGGTTCGGGGCGCAGTGCGGCAACTGGATGAACGATTCGGGCTTCTGGATATTCGCCAAGATGTCCGGCCTGACGGAAACCGAGACGCTCAAGACCTGGACGGTGACGATCAGTTCGCTGGCGGTCGTGGGGCTGCTCTTTACGATGGCGTTTGCGAAGGTGATGCCGCTGCTGTGGTTAATCTAGCCACAGAGGGCACAAAGGGTATCATATCGTATGGAACTGAAAACTCAAAACTCAAAGCGCAAAACCATAGCCAAGAACCCAAAACCGACGTCTCGTGCGGTACATGCAGGGCTTGGGGCTTTGGGTTGTGGTTTCGGCCTTTACGCTTTACGCTTTGGGTTTGTCAACTGCTTCTCGGTGCTCTCTGTGTGCTCTGTGGCTCTTGGGCGATTATGATGAAAGCGCTTCTTTATACCGGTCCTCATACGTTTGAGTATACTGATGTCCCTGACCCGGTGTGCGAACCGGAGGATGTGTTGATCCGCGTCAGGGCGGTGGGAATCTGTGGGTCGGACGTGCATGGGGCCACGGGCCGGACCGGCCGGCGGCTGCCCCCGTTGATCATGGGACACGAGGCGGCGGGCGTGATTGAGCGCGTCGGCGCGAATGTCACGGGATTGAGGGCGGGACAGCGGGTGTGTTTCGATTCGACGGTGTACTGCAATCGGTGCGAGGCCTGCCGGACGCGGCGGTTCAACCGGTGCGACAAGCGGCAGGTGCTGGGGGTCTCGACGCCGCAATTCAAGCGGCATGGGGCGATGGCGGAGCGGGTGGCGGTGCCGTCGTGGATTGTGTTTGCCATCCCTGACGAGATGTCGTTCGTGAAAGCGGCCCTGCTGGAACCGGTTTCGATCGGTGTCCATGCGGCCAACCGGGGCAACATTCCGGAAGGCGGGACGGTGCTGGTGATCGGGGCGGGAACCATCGGGTTGTGCGTACTGGCGGCCGCACGGCTGAAGGGGGCGGGCCGGATCATCGTTGCGGATATCGACGAGTTTCGGCTTGAGACGGCGCGGCGGCTGGGTGCGGATGTCACGGTCAATGCGGGGACGCTTGTCTCCTGCACGGGCAAGATGCCCGTGCTACGCAAGGACGAGACGCCCTCGCCACATGAGACGCCATTGTCACATGAGACGCCCGTGCTGCGGGAAACGGCCTCAACACTGGCCGAGGCGGTGCTTGACCTTACGGAGGGCAGGGGGGTGCACACGGCGTTTGA
>DSDB01000280.1 GCA_011057845.1 Phycisphaerales bacterium
ACGATGAGCAGGTTATGCGTCATGGCCCCGACGAGCACGAACGTAATCAGCAGGTGCGCCATCAGGATGGCCGAGTAGAGTCCCTCCAGGATGACAGGTTTCTCCATCTACGTCTCCTTATGTTGTCAATGTGCCTTGCGTGTTGTGGAAACGGCGCTCCCGACGACGGCACGCTCGTCACGGGCTTGCATCATCCGGTATGCCTCCACTGCCATTGACTTGCTGCATGGAGGCGGCCGGTGCGGCGGGGGCGACGGGCCGGGGCTTTGCGGCGAAGAACATCCGGACCGCCACGACGGCGAGAAAGCAGGCGAATATCCTGCGGAGGGCATGGGCCGGGATGCGGGCCGCCAGGGCCGTTCCGATGAGCACTCCGAACAGGGCGCCGCAGACGAGCCAGCCGACGATGCGTCCATCGACATCGATATGTGGATGGCTCCAGTATCGCCAGGCGCCGAGCAGGGCCATCGGGACCATCAGGGCCAGGGCGGTTCCCTGGGCGCTCTTCTGGTCCACGGCGCACAGCAGAACCAGCGCCGGCACGACGACGATACCACTGCCGACGCCCAGCAGTCCGCTGACGATTCCGGCGGCGAGACCGAGGATGATGAAGAACCCCCAGTGATGCGGCAGGCTGGCGGCCGTCACGAGGTGTGCGAGTTGTCCGGTGGATTCCATTTTCATTCGGCTTGTTGGGTAACAGGTGTTGACGGATCAATCGAGGGGTTTATCGGTGTGGTAGTGATGCCCGGCGAAGACTTCGCGGGCCTTGTCGGAGGTCAGGAAGGCGGCAAATCGCTCGGCGAGGTCCTTCTTGCGGGTGAACGAAAGGACGGCGACATCGATGGGGCTGATGATGTTGTCCTCGGGGTCGATGGCGATCATGTCCCCGCAGGCCTCGTAGTAACGTGCCAGGGCGTCCCAGACGATGACGGCGTCCAGCGACCGGGCCTGGATCTGCAGGCCCAGCTCGTTGACGGTCATGGACTTGAACTTGAGGTTCTTCTCCACGTCGGCCCAGGCGATGCCGCTTTTCTCAAGCAGTTGTTGTGCGGTCCGTCCTATGGCGCAGGCGTTGGGGTCCCCGAGCCCGACGCGAACATCATCTTTGAGCAGGTCGCGCAGGGAACGAATGGCCTTGGGATTGCCCTTCCGCACAAGGATCACGGGGACCCAATAGGCGACGGATCGGCGAGAGAGGACGAATCCGGCGTTTTCGGCCAGGTCCACATAGTGGGCGTCGCCGGGCATGTAGAGATCGCCGCGGCCGCTGAGCCTGATGCGAGAGAGGAGGACCTCGCTGCCGGCGAAGTCCAGAATGACCTTGACAGGGTGTTCGGCGGCAAAGGCGTCGGCCAACTGCTCAACCGGCGGCCGGATGCCCGCACCGCAGTAAAGCAATAACTCCGCCGCCGGTTCGCTGTCCGGTTTGGAACTGCAACCGACCGTCGCCAGTACGGCGACGAAGGCCGCCAGAACCGGGATGAGCAGGCTCTTACTTGACGTAGCCGTGTTCTCTGAAGACATCAGGGCCTCTTTCCTTGGTGAATTCCAGGAACTTCCGGAGAGCGTCGGGGCGCCCGGTGTAGTTCAGGCCGATGACGTGGACGCGGATCTCTTCATCGTATTCGTAGGGCGTGGGGACGACTTCCAGGCTATCGGCAAACGTGTGAGCCACGCCGTTCCAGATAATGATCGCATCGACGGCCCCGGTCTTCAGGAGCGTGCCCAAGTTGGAATGTCCCTTGGTCAGGCGATTGCCGACATTGGCCAGGACGGCGTCCTTGATACCCTTGTTCTCCAGCAGCGCGAAGACCATCTCACCGGCGGTGGAGTACCGCGGGTCGGAGAGGGCGACCCTGAGGCCCTCCTTCGTGAGGTCTTCAATCTTCGTGATGTTCTTCGGATTGCCCGGCGCGACGGCGAGCACCGGGGCGACGTAGCCGACCTGGACGCTGTCGGCGAGCTTGTTGGCGTCGGCGACGTGGTCCAGATAGGGGTCGTGGGTGATGAGGACATCACCCCTGGAGCCGACCCTGACCAGAGGCAGGAAGTCCTCGCTACCGCTGACGGTGGGGGTAAGCTTGATGCCGGTCCGGGCGTTGAACTCCTCGATGATCTGGTTCGTGGGGTTGACGAAGCTCGAGCCGCACAGAACGACCAACTCGCCAGCGGCGGCGGTTGCACCGACATCATTGGGCCCGGCCGCTCCGGAGGGCGTCTTGCGCCCGCAACCGGCCGTAAACACCATCACGGCGGCTACGGTCATCCATGTGAAATCTTTGACGGCAGTCTTAGTTGTTCCTTGCATGTGGCTGGATTCCTCCTGCAGTTGCCGGGCCGATGCACAAGACGCCGCCATCTTCGAGAACGGCGATGGTTGATCCGTTGCGGTCTATCGCCAGGCCCCACGGCGCAACCGGTTTGCCGATGGGCTGCTTCCAGAGAACCCCTCCATCCTGGAGACGGACGGCGACGATTTCCGCGGCCCGCCCGACAATGGCGGCGTTATCGGCGAAGGCCACGGCCGTGGCGTCCGGGCAGTTGAATGACCATGAGGGCCGCAGGTTCCCGGCGATTCGGCGCCATTCGACATTGAACCGGTTGCCCGGGTCGTTCAAGGCGTTGTTGATGGGGGCCATGTCCAGGTTGGGCAGGCACATGACGCGGCCGGCGTTCTGATGGGTGACCCAGGCCAGGCCGGTCTCGTGTTTGCGGGTCAGAAAGACACGGTTGAATACCGTTGCGTCAAATACACCCATATCGGGATGGGCATAGAACGGCCGACCGACCGCGACGACATGCTCGCCAAGCAGCGATAGCTCCCAGCCACGAGGCTGGTTGGAGTTACAGGCGGCCAGCGGGCCGGGGTCATTGAGGCACTTGCCTGTCCCGGCGTCGAACACGGCCGGCGAGATACTTGTGCCGCCCGCCAGATACAGCCTGTCGCCGTGCAGGAGCAGGTGGCCCTGGACGCTGACGCCGGTACGGGCGTCGCGGTCGAGGTGGCCGCTGGTGGTGTTCTGCCACTTGATTCGGCCGGTGAGGGCGTCGAGGGCATAGACATAGGTCCCGTCGAAGTTGGCCAGGCCGGCGGCGACATAGGCCGTGCCATCGGCGACGAGGACGCCGGCGGCGACGGGCCAGGTGGACATCATCTGGCCGTAGATGGGGATGAACCGCTGGGCGGGCGCTGCAAGGAATCGCCAGAGGATTCGACCGGTGCGGGCTTCGAGGCAGTACACCCAGCCGTCGCCGGAACCGACGTAGAGCCGGTTGTGGGCGAAGGTCGGGGCGATACGGATGGCCCCGCCGGTGTAGGTCTTCCAGACTTCTTCTCCGGTCCGGGCGTTGAAGGCTCGCACCACGCCGTCCGCGCCGCCGGTGAAGGCCATCTCGCCGACTACTATCGGCGCTGCCGGCAATGCCGCGGCAGTCGGGCGCGGCCGCGGGGGTTCGACCTGCCAGAGGACGGCCGCTTGGGCGGCAATCTGCGCCGACGAGGCGCTGGACCCGGCCGGGTCGGCGCGGAAGCAGGTCCAATCGGCGTCGGTCGAGGGCAGCTCGGCAACCGAATAGTCGCCGCCAACACAGACTTCGAGGCGGGTCTTTTCATCGGCCGGCGCGTAGAAATCAAAATCGCCCGCCGGTCCCAGGCAGGTTATGCCGTACAGCGTCAGTTGGCAGTCGCAGACGCTGGGCCACCAGTACAGCAGGCCGTTGGCGACGGTCACGCCGTCATGGCAGTTCGGACGCATGGGGGATATCCACTGGGGGCGTTTCGAGGCGGCGTCCAGGCGGACCGATCCGCCGGAGGCGCGGAAGAAGACAGCGTCTATCGCGCCGGTTGGGCGGGTGCATGCGCGGCGTTCCTTGTCGATCGAGGCCAGTTCCTCGCCGGTCAGCGGGTCGAAGACCTTGCTGGGATGGCGGTCGATCTGGCCGCTGAGGGCGTAGAGCCCATCGCTTCGAAGAACAAGCTGGAAGTTGTTGTAATCATTCGTCCACAGCACCGAACCGTCTTGCGTCGAGACCGCCACGAGCCTGTCGACCTGAGGGCCGGCGAAGTACAGGGCCTTGTCGGAGCACTTGAGGTAGCAGGTGGTTCGCCAGTTGGTTCGCCAGTCCTGGCGCATGGAGTACTCTCCCAGGGTCCGGAAGAGGCGCGGCGCGTCTTGCGGCGTCTTTCGCCAGACGACCCGGCCGGTCGCGGCGTCGAGGCACGTGAGGAACTTGCCGAAGCCGAAGGCGTAGATACGGTCGCCCTTCATGCACAGGGCCCGGCTGTCGATGGGCGTCTCCTCGTGGTATCGCCAGAGGACCTTCTTGGTCTTCGGGTCAATGGCCAGCAGGTCGTGGCCGTAGCCCCAGGGCTGGTCCGGCTGGTTGAAGCCTTCGGAGACCGGGTCCCAGGGCCAGCCGTGGTGCTCGAGGTTCCAGCGTTTGGTTTCGTCGCGTTGCTCCTGTTCGCCGATCATCGCATAGAGCACACCGTCTTCCAGGGCCATCCACTTCCAGAAGGCGCCGCCGGCGAGGTCCACGGGCGGGATAATCTCGTCAAGCGTCTTGCCGGTGGCGGCGTCAATGACCTTGCAGGACTTGTCATCGGCGACGTAGAGCCTGTCAGGGGTGGCGATCATGGTGTTGCGGTGGATCATGACGCCCTCGGCGAGGTCTCGCTGCCACAGGAGCGTGCCGTTGTAGCCGTTGAAGGCGACGAGCTTGTTGAGGAAGGGCTCTTCGCGCTTCTTGAAGGCGACGTGGCCGAAGGCCTTGAAGACGCGACCGGCCGATGCCAGAGCCACCTGCGGCAGCGGGGCATAGCGCGGCTCGGCCAGGAATTGCGTCAGATAGGGCGCCCGGATGACGGTGTCGGCCGACTGCGGGTTGTTGTCGGGCCCGTGGTAGGGATGCGACCAGTCGTCGGCGCCTTCGAGGGCGGGCCTGGTCCAACTTTCACCACCTTGCAGCAGCCGACCGCCGGGCCGCAGGACGCGCCTGGCCTGCGCCTGCGAGAGACCCTGGGCATCGCGCGCCACCAGAACGACGTCGGCGATATGGTCGGCCAGGTGAATGCCGGACAAGGGGCCTTTGTCGATGAAGACGCGAGTGCCGTAAAAGCCGGCGTTATCGGCGGCGATGCGGGCGGCCTGGACATCGGCGGC
>DSDB01000118.1 GCA_011057845.1 Phycisphaerales bacterium
CGAGAACGGTACACTGCTGGTGGATATCGGCACGAACGGGGAGTTGGTGCTGGCGGCCGGCGGGCAACTGACCGCGGCCAGTTGTGCGGCCGGGCCCGCGTTTGAGGGGGCTCGGATTGCCTGCGGTAGTCGGGCGGCCACCGGTGCGATAGAGGCCGTTATGTTCGATGGTCAGGACATCGCCCTGGACGTTGTCGGAGGGGGACCGCCCAGGTCCATCTGCGGCAGCGGACTGGTCGATGCGGTGGCGGTGATGCTGGAGGCCGCCGTCATTGACCCGACGGGGCGATTCGCTGAGGAACCGGCAATGGAGCGCCTCAGTCAGGCCATCCGGCGTCGCCTGATGCGGCGCGATGGTGAACCGCTTTTCATGTTGTATGAGCCCTCGGACGGCGGTAAGGGGGTATTCCTGACGCAGAGAGATATCCGGCAGGTCCAGTTGGCCAAGGCAGCCATCCGGGCCGGGATTACGCTGTTGTTACGCAGGAGCGGGCTGAAAGACGCGGACCTGCGGGCTATCCTGCTGGCCGGGGCCTTCGGCAATTACATCCGACGCGAGAACGCGGTTCGGATCGGCCTGCTGCCGGAGGTGGAAATCCATCGGGTATGGTTCGTGGGCAACGCCGCGGGCGCAGGGGCCCAGATGGCGTTGTTGAACGAGGCCGCCAGAGAGCACGCGGCCGGGCTGGCCAGGCGGATCGAATACGTGGAAATCGCCCACGAGCTGGCGTTCACGGAGGTCTACACGGAGTCTATGCTGTTCTGAAGTGGCGGGTATCAGACCGCACCGGTCAGGGCGACGGCATAGACCATGAAGGCGGCGTAGGCCAGCAGCAGGATCAGGCCCGCCGGACGGGTCAGTACGCGCCTGCCGATGACGGCGGCAACGGCGAAAAGCACCGTGATGGCGATCATGATCCAGAAATCGGGTCCGGCCAGGCGAGACCCAATAGCCAACGGACGAACGACGCCCGCAGCACCCGTAACCAGCAGGGTGTTGAAGATATTGGACCCCACGAGATTGCCGATGGAGATGTCGTGGTGGCCTCGCAGCGCGGCGACGAAGCTGGTGGCCAGTTCCGGCAGAGAGGTGCCGACGGCCACGATGGTCAGGCCGATGACGGCCTGGCTGAGGCCGACGCGGGCGCCGATATAGACAGCTCCTCGCAGAGCCAGGTCGGCGCCAACGGCCAGCCCGGCCAGCCCGAGCAGGACAAAGACCACATTCCGGCCCAGGGGTCTACCGCGGTCCTCTTCGGAAATCTCGGCGGTTCGGGACTCGGCGTGCGCCAGGCGGATCGTGATGAGAATCAGCAGGCCAAAGACCAGCAGCATGCCGGCGGCCTCGAGACGCGAGATACAGAGGTCCTGCAACAGCGGCCACAGAAGCAGCGCGACGACAAGCATGACAGGGATCTCGCGACACAGCGTTCGGCGTGCGACGGTCAACGGGGTCAGTACGGCAGAGAGGCCGCCCACAAGCGCCAGATTGGCGATGTTTGAGCCGTAGACGTTTCCCAGGGCGGTTTCACCCATGTTCCGCAGGCCCGCGGCGATGCTGGCGGCGACTTCGGGTGCGGAGGTGCCCATGGCGACGATGGTCAGGCCGATAACGACGGGGCTGACGCCGAACTTGCGGGCCAGGCCTACGGCGCCGGCGACCAAGACGTCGGCGCATTTCCACAAGATGGCAACCCCTGCAACAAGCAGTGTTACGGCCCAGAAGAGATTCACGTCAGCGAGACCTCACACAAGTACGGCATGGAACGCGCGCAACAAAACGGGGATTATACCGGCCGGGGGCCGATGATGCGAGGAATAGCCCATCACTCATATCGGGCGATGACGAGGCAGGCGTTGTGGCCGCCGAACCCGAACGAATTGCTCAGCGCGGTGCCTATCTTGGCCTCGCGGGCGACGTTGGGGACGAAATCCATCTTTAGATCGCACCGCTCATCCTGGTTATCGAGGTTGATCGTCGGCGGGACGATGGAATTCTCGATGACCTTGCAGCAGACCAGCAGTTCGACGGCCCCGCTGGCGCCGAGCAGATGGCCGAGGCTGCTCTTGGTGGAACTGACGAGCAACTTGTAGGCCTGATCACCGAAAACGGCTCGAATGGCGGCGCTTTCGGCAATGTCATTCAGTTCGGTGCTCGTGCCGTGGGCGTTGATGTAGTCGACCTTCTCGGGGGCAATACGGGCGCATTCCAAGGCCAGTTCTATGGCCTTTGCGGCGCCGGTGCCGTCGGGCAGGGGCGCTGTAATGTGATAACCGTCGTCGGTAGCGGCATAGCCGATCAATTCGGCGTAGATTCGGGCGCCGCGGGCGCGAGCATGGCTTTCCTCCTCAAGAATGAGGATGGCGGCGCCTTCGGAGAGGATGAATCCGTCGCGGTCTTTGTCAAAAGGCCTCGATGCCCTTTCCGGTTCGTCGTTTCGGGTGCTCAGAGACCTCGCCGCACAGAACGAACTGAGCCCGATGGGCGACATAGCGGCTTCGGAGCCCCCGGTGACTATGACATCGCTGCGTCCGGAACGGATGTTCCAGTAGGCCTCGCCGATGGCGTGATTACTGGAGGCGCAGGCGCTGGAGACACAGAAGTTGGGTCCTCGCAGTCCAAATTGGATGGCGACGTTGCCGCTGGCGGCGTTCGACATAAGCTTGGGCACGCAGAAGGGCGAGACCTTGCTGGGGCCCTTGTCGAGCAGCCGCAGGTGCTGCTCCTCGATCTCGCGGATGCCGCCGATGCCGGTGGCGACGATGGCACCGGCGCGAAACAGGTCTTCCTTCTGAAAGTCCAGCCCGCTGTCCTTGACGGCCTGAATCGCGGCGGCGATGGCGTACTGTGAGAAATAGTCCATCCGGCGGCTTTCCCGCACGTGGATGTACTTCGTAATATCAAAGCTCTTGATCTCCCCGCCGATACGGACGGGGTACGCGCTTGCGTCGAACCCTTCGATGGCCGAGATGCCGCTGCGACCCTCGCAAAGGGCGTCAAAAAGGGCAACGGGATCTTCGGCCAGGGAAGTTACACAGCCGAGGCCGGTGATGACGACTCGTCGTGTGGTCATAGCAATGCGGCAGAATTACTCGCCGGCCTGTGATTGGGCGACCTGAATGATATAGTCGACGGCGGCGCCGACAGTCTGAATCTTCTCGGCCTCTTCGTCGGGGATGCTCATGTTGAACTCATCCTCAAACTCCATGACGAGTTCGACGGTGTCGAGCGAATCGGCATTTAGATCGTTGATAAACGAGGTTTCTCGCGAGATTTCGGCCTTGTCGACGCCCATCTGCTCGCTAATGATTTCAATGACCTTGGCCTCGATAGCCTTTGGATCGATGTCAGCAGGACTCACTTGTCATCCTCCCTAAAATCAGGGTTATTTCATCTTTACAGGTCGGCGCTTCGGCGTCCAGACCAAGTCCGGTGATTCTGTACGTCTGCCTAATTCGGCGGGTATATTAACGGGTCGCTTATGGCGCCACAATCATTTTTTTTCAGTTTTTTTCGTTGCTGCGAGCGGATCGTGAACATCCCATAGAAGCACCGAAAAGCGGGTTCCGATCCGGTTACATGGCCATTCCGCCGTCCACGCACAGGACCTGTCCAGTGAGGTACCCGGCCTCGTCGGCGGTGAAGAAGGCCACCGCGCGGGCGACATCCTCCACGGTGCCGAAGGCGCGTCTCGGGATCAGTTGCTTGGCGGCTTCCTTGACGGGCTCCGGCAGCTTGTCGGTCATCTCGGTGATGATGAAGCCGGGGGCGATACAGTTGGCTGTGATGTTCTTCTTGGCCAGCTCGCGGGCGATGGTTTTGCTAAAGCCGATCAAACCGGCCTTGCTGGCGGCATAATTGCACTGCCCGGGGTTGCCCATGACGCCGGAGACGGAACTGAGGCTGACGATGCGTCCGAACTTGTTGCGGATCATGGAGCGAGCGGCGACGCGGGTGGCGACAAAAGCGGCCCTGAGATTGACCTGGATGACCTTGTCGAAATCCTCGTCGCTCATCTGGATGAGCAATCCGTCGCGTGTGATGCCGGCGTTATTGACGAGGATGCCGATGCCGCCGTATTCCGAGGCCAGGGCATTGAGGACCTCGGTGAAGGCCTCGGTATCCGTGATGTCGATACGCCGCGCGACGACCTGACCGGCGCCGGCGGTGTCTTTTTCGAGTTCGGCGAGTTGCTCGGCGTTGATGTCCAGGGCCGCGACGATGCGGTCCTGCTTGAGCAGCTCCATGACGATGGCCCTGCCGATGCCTCTGGCGGCGCCTGTGACTACGGCCAATTTCTTGTCGGACATCCTTGTAACCTCCTTATCCAACCGGGCTTATGCGCCCAGGACCTCCCGAATGGCGGGAGTCGTGCTTACGTTAATGACATTGGCTTTTCGGTTGATTCGTTTCATCAGTCCTGTCAGGACCCGGCCGGGGCCTATTTCATAGAACGTCTCTACGCCGTCGGCCAAAAGCGTTTCCATGCACTTGTGCCAGAGGATAGGGCGGGTAAGCTGCGCGGTCAACCCATCTATGACCGCCTGCCGGCCGTCGTAGTACGTCGCGTTGATGTTGGCGATGGTGCGGACGGCGGTACGATCAACAATCGGACAGGTCTGAAGGGCTTGGCGGAGGGCGTCGGCGGCGGGCTTCATCATCTCGGTGTGAAAGGCCCCGGCGACCTCCAATCGGATAGCCTTCATGGCACCCAGTTCCAGGGCGATCGGGCCGACACGCTCACACGGGCCGATCGCACCGCTGACGACAATCTGACCCGGGCAGTTGAAGTTGACTGGTTCGAGCAGTTCGTCCTGGCGGGCCCGCTCGCAGGCCTGGCGGGTCTTGTCTTCGTCGAGGCCCAGGATACTGACCATGGCGCCTTCGGAGGCGTCGGCCGCGGCTTGCATCGCCTGCCCGCGTTTGTGGACAAGCCGTAGGGCGTCCTCAAACATTAGTACGCCGGCGGCGTAGAGGGCGGTGTATTCGCCCAGGCTCAGACCCGCGGTCACATCCGCGGCGAACTTGTCGGGGCCCCGTTCGCTCCTTAGCACCTCAAAGATGGCGGCCGAGACCGTGAATATTGCCGGTTGCGAAATGGTCGTGGTATTGAGCTGATCGGCCGGGCCTTCAAAGCAGAGCCTCCGCAGGTCGAACCCGAG
>DSDB01000524.1 GCA_011057845.1 Phycisphaerales bacterium
ACGCCCGATCTGGCTGGCCATGAGCGCCGCCTTCTCACCCTGCCGCTCCATCACCTCGTAGGCCGTCATCTGACGCTCGGCCGCGTTTAGCATCAGGAAGAAGTCCACCCGGAACCGATTCCGAATGGCCTGCTCGATCCGCTGCTCACGGTCCACGCCGATGGGATAGTCGATCCGCGTGTGAACGGGACTGATAACCCGCGTGGCGTCCGTGTAGTAGTTCATCGCACGCGGAGCGATGTGCACCTTGCCCCGCATCTCACGCGGCACGTTGTACGGCGGCTCAACCGCCAGGTGACTGGCCCGCAGGAGGTCACGGCTGATCTGGTTTATCATCAAGACATCGCATACGGCGTCCATGGCCGGCGACCGCCCATACGCCTCACGACTGTCCTTGCTCACCCGCCAGACGCAGTACGGATTGCTGTTGTACCCGCCTTTCCGCGCGATCTTCTCGTCCCCCATCGGCACGTACACGCTCAGCCAGGGCTTGCCCGCCGCGTCCAAGCGTCCGGGAATCCGCTCCGTGTTCGGAAACACCGCGTGAATGAACGCGTGCTCCGTGTACGGGTCCTTCTCGGCGTCCCGGACAATCCTCTCCGGCAGGTTCTCCGACCCAAACTCCTGAACCGCCTGACGCGCCGTCAGCATCACCTGGCGATACACCGTGTCCACCCGCCCCCGCCGATCCTCAGCCACGTACACCGTGTACGGGTGAAGCACCCGAAACAACATGTCCGCCCCCGGCTCGTCCTCGATCATCAACGTCGCCGTACCGATGCTCCCCGCATCGTAGAAGTACTGGCCCATGGCCGAGTAAAAACTTGTGTGCTGAAACAGGCTGAACAGGTGCCGCTCCACCCGGTCCAGCCATTCCCGAACCTGCGGATACCCGTTCAACGCGTGCTCGGCCAACTCCAAGCGAAACCAAGGGTGCGCGGGCGAGACGATGTAACCGAACATGCCGTCGGCCCACGTCTGCAACGAATCCGCACCCACGCTGTTGTACGCCCGCAGGCCGCGGCGCGTTTCCACGCCGACCGCCCCGTCCTCATTGAGCCGGCTGCGACGCCAGGCGACCAGGTCGCAAATGTCGTCCCAGTCGTGCTCAATGCGACGACGCCGCTCGCGCAACGCCTTGAAGCGCCGCTTGATCTCTCTGACGAGCGTTGTATCGTCCATGAATCACCCCAACAGGGTTTTGCCGCCGCCCGGATAGCCAAGCGTCGGACGCTCCGTCAACAACGTCGCCCGGTAGCCGACCAGCCGCCGTAGCCGCTGACGCTCACGCCGTGCCGCCTCGTCCAACTCCGGCAACGACCCCACCGCCATCGGGGCCGGGGCCGGAATCGGGGGCGGACTCGCTCGCCTTGCACTCGTTTTCATCGTAGGGCTTCCTGCAATCCGTGCCGCAAATCGTCGTACTCGTTATCGTCAACGTGCCACTGCTCGAACGCGTCTGGACCGGTGTCCTGTATCGCCCCGCTCAGCCGGTCGTGCCGATATGTCACCGCCAGGTAGCGGAACGCGTCCGCCGCGTGAGAACTCCAATCGTGCAGCGGCCGGGCGTCGTACCGCTCCAGCTTGTCGTTCCACGCCTTCCGGTACGCTTCCAAACACTCCACGCCACGCCGGCACCGGTCCGCGTCGAACCAACAATGCGGCAGTAGCATCCGCACCGCGTCGATCCCGTCCGGCACTTGATGATGCACAACTACGTCGAACTCCAAGCCGAGATCAAGCGCGGTCTCGTAACGACTCACCCCGGTGCCCAATTCCCGGACGCGGATATCCTGCGGGGCGTAATGCCCGCCGTACACGTAGGGCTTGGCCTTGACTTGCTGGACGTACCATGCCAGGCCCTTGCCCGACCCCTCAAGGTAGTCTATCAAGCGCACATCATGGCCGATCACCTGAGCGAACCAAATGGCCATGCTGTCGGCCATGCCAAGGTCCCAGAACGTGTACACCGGCAGACTCTCGTCATGGGCCACCCGCCGGATGCGGCCCTCATCCCGCGCCCTCGCCATCTGCTCGGCGTAGTACGCGCCCCCAACGCTTGCCCGGAAGGCCTCTTCCGGCGTACTCGGATACTCGCGGGTCATCAGGTCACCGAGACCGCCCGGCCCGTCCCGCATCTGCACGTACCACGCCCGCTGACCGGGGCTTAGCGTCACGCCCAATCGCCGCTCCAGGTCGTCGAAGTAGTCGTTGTCCTTGTCGGCGATTCGCACGTGTTCGGCTTCCGCGTCCGCCAGCGCGTAGGTGGGCTCGTGAAACCAAGGGCAGAAATGAAAGCGGAACTCCAGCGGGTTCAGCTCCCGGCCCCCGGCCTTGGCCTCGGCCGTCAGCTCTTGCGCCCGTTGACACAACTCGTAGAAATCGCCCATCCGGCCCTCGGCGGTGCTCTCGATGAAGACGACGGCGTTTTGGTGACACGCAGGTAGCGTGCCCGTGCGTATCTCCTGTGCTTTCTCCGGCCAGCGCGCGCAAATCTTGCCGTGCTCGCTAACGTGCAGTAGCTGGATCGTGTCCGACCGCATCGACAAACCAACCCGTATGTTGCTGCCGTTGCCCAAGACCAACTGGCTGGCGTCACACTTGACCGCCGGGACGGCCCGGCGCAAGGCTTCCGGCAGATGCTCGTAGGGGAACTTGATCTTTGCCGCAAAAATGCGCTGCACATCCTCGATGCGGTGGGCGATGATGCCCGCAGTGAGATTCGGGTTGAACAAACACTGGTCCAAGATGAACAGGTCGATGACCGTCGTGTAGCCCCGTTGTCGGGCCTTCAGGATGACGTTTCGGTGGTGCAAGTCCTCGGCAATCAACCGGCGCTGGTCGTCGTTCATCCGAAACGGAATCTGCCGACCGTCGGCATCGACGATGTAGTAGAGGTGGTCCAGCCGCCACGCCGGATCACTCCACTGAGCCAGAATCTCCGCGTTCAGCTTCGTCATGGCTCGGCTCCATCCGCACCTTCACGTCCCCCGTCGGCGTGTGTCGAATCCGCAGCGTCACCGTCCGGCCGATCAGCAACAGCCGGACCATCGTCTGTCTGTCCGCGTCGCTCAACAGCACGCCGAACGGCGCTTGCATGGCCTCCGCTATGTCCATGAATGGCTTCCAAGAATGCGGCCAGCGTATCCTCGCCGAGGTCCACCTGTTGGTCTTTCGGCCAGCGCTTCGGGGCACGGTTGCTCAGCACGTACTTGATCGCCGCCGGATCGGGCGGGATGTGCTTTTTCACCCGCCGCACCTCTACGATTTTTCCGCCCGGTCCCGGTGCCGACGTCACCTCGTCGTACTCGTAGCCGGCCGCGCGTTTCTCGAGCCCCACCTCGGCGGCTCGCGTCATCCGCGCGTCACGCACTCGCTGGCCGAGTTTCTCGCCGGACTCGTACCAACTCTTAAACTCCGGATACTCCGCGATCCACCGCCAGAATGTCGCCTCACCGATACGCAGTATCTGGCAGATGGCAGGCAGATTATCGCCGCGCCGGGCCAGGTCGTGGACGATAGGCCCGTACTCCCATTTATACTCTCGCGGTCGGCCGCCTTTGCCCCGTTTTCGCGGTTCTTTCATATACTCAATACTACGTTATTTCGGCCGATTTCGCCAACTATCTGCTGAATAATATTCATATCCCGACGTTCCCCACCGCCTAAAAAAATTGCAAAAATTGAAAAAAACCATTGAACCACCCCGGCACAGTGTCGTAGAGTATTGTAGACGCGGATAACTGGTCCCCCGGAAAGGAAGGCATGAAGGAAAGAAGAAACCAATGAACACGCGCGAAAAGATCGAGCAAATCGAACAGGCCCTACGCTCCGCCGCAGCGCGCAAGATAGCGACGGACGACAGCGCGAGCGTGACCTTCACGGACGCGTGCCAATTCTGGAGTATCGACCCCGCAAGGGTCAAGCCGCTCCAATTGCACGAGCGGTTCGTGACCCTCGAGGCTCTCTTCAACGAACAATTCCCCCACTTTCGGCAATCCGATATGGCCCACTTGCGGCGGACGCATCGACGTTTGCAGCGGCACTTCGCGAAAGAATTGTCATTCGAGTAGTCGAGGATTTCAGCTCGCAAGCGCTGCGACCAGCGGGGTTTGCGTGCCCCTCATAACGAAAGGAAAGGACAATGCACACAAAACAGAAAGGAGGATGAAAACACCATGTTTCGTCGAAACCAGTACCACAGCGTCCGACGCCAGACCGAACGGGCCATCCGCATGGCTCAGGCCCACGGGGCCGACGTGCGCAACATCTGTCACTTCAGCGCGAGCAGCTACTTCACCGTATACACCAACGATGAAGTGATCGAGGTGAGAGTCTCGGGCCATGAACCCAACTATGCCGCGACCGACGACCGCGACTACATGTTGTATGTTGGCGGGCCCTGGTGCCCTTCCGGCGACGACACCGAGGCGTTCCGCGAATGGTGCCGGTTTCTCCAGCGCAAGACGGGCAACCCTATGCCTTCGCGCGTCAAGGCATTCTTCACACGACGCGAGCGGCGTCGGCTCTGAAATATCAAATCTCACAAAGGAGCAATCATGGCAACCGATCTACGACAAATCATCCGCGACGGTCTGGCCGCCCGTGAGTGGACCGTTCCGCGATTGGCCCGTGAATGCATCCGGGCCGGTCACGACGTGTGCCACGATACGATCTATCGGTACCTCGCGGGCCGCACCCAGATCGGGGCCGATACGCTCGAGGTGATCTTGGGCGTACTCGGCATCACGATGAGCGATCATCGCGAGCAAAGCTGATATGGAAAGGAGGCCGCAATGTACCCGTTTCCGAGTTGGTATGAGAACGAGGAAATCGGGGAGGTTCTGTTCCTAACCGATAGCGAGACCACCAAGAAACTCCGAATCAGCCCCCATCTGACGTGGGAGGACATGATCGGCCATGGGGCCATTCAGCGCATCTACCCGGAGGCGATTCCCGGTGCAACCGCCAAGGGAGGCTTTCCGTGCCCGCCCGAGATCGCGAAAGAAATCATGCGAGGCCACATGAATCGCCTAATGCGGGCGGCAGGCTATCTGCGGCTCTACATCGATGACCAGGGCCAATTACACCGGACCGACGGACCGGCGATCGTACGGCGGGACGGTGGGCGCGAATGGTAT
>DSDB01000211.1 GCA_011057845.1 Phycisphaerales bacterium
CCCCTCGACGCGCCCGTCTTGGTCTGTGTCGACACAAGTCGATCCGCCACGGAAGTCAGCGCGTCCGTTATCGGCGAAGCCGCCGTTCGGGTTGTCTGAGCCGCCAGGCCCATGACGACCGCTCCTGTAAGAATGGTTCTCAAAAGTCTCAACATGAGGATATCGACCGAGAAGATGTACGACCCCTTAATCGGGCGACCCATGCCCCCAGCCTCGGCATTGCGAGATCCTTCCCTCGCCGACATTAGCACTATTACGCACCGGTCCACGCCGAACCGGCGCCGCCACAGTTCATTTATCCGCGGCCCGTATCACGAACCTGCGGTCCCGTTTACCGCTGTTACCGCGGTCTGCGCCACGGCAGACCGCCAATACCGAGCAGCAACATAGTCGTCGGCTCTGGAATCGCCTGACGGCGTAACACCCCACCAGCCCGATTTCGGGCCGAAAAACAAAGCCTTCAGTCTTATCCCGGATTCGCTCTTACGCGATTGCCTACAGCCCAATCACGCGCCAAGGCAAGGTTCCGGAAAGAGGTCTCGCTCGGCCTTCCCTGGCGACAACCAAACACTATACACACAGATCTGAGCAAACCTCAATCAACGCAATATGCAGCATAGCACAACGACGGCAAAAAGTCAAGTGAAAAAGGCCCAGGAGGGCTATTTCCCGCCGTTTGGACGGTTGAAGAATCCGCCGGTTCTCGTGGGCGAGCCCCACCGCTGATGCGTACGCCCTGTTCCAGTGTAGAAGCGTCTTGCCGTGCGGCGCAAAAAAAACGCTGGGGTCGCGTCCGACCCCAGCGATGTGAGACAGCTCGGTACAAAGAATATACTACGAACGTATCGGAATCCGCCGCCTCACACAAACCAAGATATTAGAAGAAAAGAGCAGCTACTGACTCTTATGTAATTATACCCCACCTCGGCGCTTTTGCAAGCCCCTTTTCGCATTTTTTACAAAATTTCTTTATGAGCGGCCGAAAAGGGCCCCCACGGGCCCGAAAACGCGATTCCGCTGGCTTGATTTACACCATGATTTTTCATCAAAACCGTTGCCCAAGCCCTTCGTGCCACGCGTTTTGCCTATCTTTGACACCGTTTCACACCTCCGGGTCCGCCACAGCGGCCGCGGGAGCCACGCAAAAAACATACACCAACGGATCGGCTCCCGTGTTCTGAATGTCGTGTAGGGTTTTGGGGGGGATATACGAGACCTTGCCCACACCCACTTCAAAGGCCTCGCACTGTTCGCCGATCAGCATGCGCCCCGACCCGGCCAGGAATATCAGCACTTCCTCGCGTTCGCCGGTCGTGTGCTCGCCACAACTGGCCCCTGCGGCCAGATGCACCCGCCCCACCTTTATGCCATAGGTCTGGGCCTGGCCGTCCAGCAGACGCTGGTATTCCGGCCTATCGTTCAATTCCACCACCAGAGGTTCTCTGTCCAATCCCATGCAGACTCCTGAAAAAACGCCTTTGTGTGGCCATTGCCAAGGCAAGAGGACGCCCCCTTGGCGTTGGGCCACCCCATTAGAACCGCGGGCTGAGAATTTTTCAAAACTAATGTTTTGTGCTTGCTTTAGTAGCACGAATTGCGTAGTCTTATGCGCTACCGCGACCTATCGTGGTTGGGCACTGTGACGAACTCTTGCAGCCAAAGGAGACGTGATGACCGGACGAACCTCTATGCTTATGACACTGCTGATCCTGGCACTTGGGTCCACGACATGGGCTGATCCCACGGTCGCGGCCGTTACACACACCCAATTCCAGGCCGTAAACGCCGCCGGTGAGCAGACTTATAACGCCACCGAGAAGGTGATTCTCGAGGGTATCGCCCTGCACAATCCGGCCGACATGCTCGACCCAACCGCCGACGACACCATCACCGCCATGTACAACATCAGCGCCCAATGGCAACTCTTCTTCCAGGGCGAGGGTCCTGACCACGCCGGAACGGCCGTCTACCTGGGCCAACTCTACAACAACCTGCCCTGGATTGCCCCGGACGGCGGCTACACAAACGCCGAATTCATCGCCGAACTGGCCCGGATCAATGCCCCCGGATTCAGCCCTGGCGACCGCATCCGCGTAACCGGCTACTTCCTCTCCTACAAGGGCAAGAACAACGTCAACGAACAGCACAACAAGGCCCCCGACCACGATTTCACCATCGAGGTTCTCGAACGCGGCGTCGGAGTGCCCAGGCCCGAATGGGTCGGCCTTGACGAACTCAAGGACGCCGACGACAAGTTCATCTTCGACCCGACCCGCGCCACCGGCCCGGAATATCACCAGGCCCGACTCATCAAGCTCCAGGACCTCTACCTCGTCAATCCCCAGGACTGGGCCCCCAATGCAACGCTCACGTTGACCGACGGCGTCAGAACCCTCCCGCTGAAACTCGGTCGGGGTAACGGCATTTATCGCGGCTCCAACAACCTCGTCGAGCCGTTTGACGTAATCGGCATCCTCGACCAGGACAGCACCAACCTCAAGGAGGGTTACCGACTCTACGTCATGAACTACGACGGCAATGGCCATGTCCTGGCCTGCCGAGAGCACCGCCACGCCGACCGACCGGGCGATACAAACCTCGACGGCATCGTGGACTTCCTCGATCTGGCCCGGCTGGCCGCCGACTGGCTCCAACCGTAACACTCGCACAGGCAAGACCGTGAAAAAGGCCTTCACACTCATAGAACTGCTGGTCGTCGTGGCCATCATTGCCGGCCTGATGGGTATCCTCCTGCCCGCGATGGGGCGGTCCCGCCTGCAGGCCAAGGTCTTGGCTGTCAACGCGGAACTCCGCCAGATCGCCCTGGCCCTGGAGGCCTACTCCTACGACCACAACGAGCGATACCCCCCGACCCGCGTCGATTGCATGTTGGGCGGGCATTTCTACCAGCTCCCGACCGAACTGGTCGAGGCCGGCTACCTGCCCAGACCCAGCGACGAGACCTTCATGGCCGCCGGCATCGAGGACCGCTTCAACCCGGGTTACACGTACAAGTACCGGGCCGTCGGCGACCTGCTCTACAATCGCACCACGTTCATGGACAAAGGCTCGCTGCTCTGGGTCCCGGACGGCTTCCCCGACGCCGAGCAGGAAACGGGCGCCTCCTACAACGACCCGAAGCAATCCCCCGTAACCTGGGTGCTCTACAGCGAAGGTCCGCATTT
Organism: Phycisphaerales bacterium; assembly: GCA_011057845.1. Classification (GTDB taxonomy): domain Bacteria; phylum Planctomycetota; class Phycisphaerae; order Sedimentisphaerales; family Anaerobacaceae; genus UBA2266. Next base: position 3,186 of record DSDB01000211.1, read on the forward strand.
CGACCTAGACCGCATGAGACAGCTCAACTACCCGATCCCCTCGACGACCTGGTACGACCCCAAGACGCGCTCCGGCGTCATCGTTCGCATGCGCCTCAAGAACGGACGGCAACTGGGTTCATTCGAAAACTAAAGCGATGGCGATGACACAGCGCTACATGGCGGTTTGGTCTCTGGCGGCTCTGGCGACTGTCTTGCCGGGATGCGGCGCCCGTCAAGGTCCGGCAAGGCAGGCCGAAGTAGCCGTGACCAACTCCTATCTGGCCGCGGCCGTTCGGGACCTCTGCGGCGACGATATGGAGGTCCTCTGCCTGGCGCCGCCGGGGATGTGCCCCGGGCACTTCGATATCTCGCCGTCGCAGGTCGAGCAGTTGTGCCGCACCAGACTGCTGCTGCTGTTTGACTTTCAGACACAGGTGGAGGCGTCGCTGTCGCGGATTAAGCAGCGCGGCGTCAAGACGGCCTTCGTTAAGAGTCCCGGCGCCCTGTGTCTGCCGCAGGCATACCGCGCCATCTGCGATCAGGTGGCGGCCATCCTGTCGGACGAATGCCCCGACATCGGGCCGACCGCGGCGCAACGAATGGCGTCCGTGGAAAGTCAGGTCGAGATCCTCGAAGCAGAGTTGCCCGATGCCGTCCGGCAGGCCGGCCTGACCGGAGCCGAGGTCCTGGCCTCGCGCCGACAAGCGGAATTCGCCCGATGGCTGGGACTGGAAGTGGTCGCCGAGTTCGTCGGTAGCGACATCGAGACGGTCTCCAACGTGGACGCCTGCCTCAAGAAGGCGCAGGGCCGCGATATTCGATTTGTCATCGCCAACCGCCAGGAAGGGACCGCCCTGGCCGAGTCCCTGGCGGACCGTCTGGGGGCCCGCCCTGTCGTGTTCACCAACTTCCCTGAGGACGCCGACGGCCCCGGCGCCTACGCCGCCATGGTGCGGGCTAATGTGGCGGCGTTGATCGAGGCCGCTCGATGACGGCCGGCAAGCTCTCGCTGTCGGGCGTGGAAGTCCGCCGTAGCGGCCGGACCATCCTGCATATTGACCAACTGCGGGTTGAGCCCGGCCGGTTTGTCGGCATCGTCGGAACCAACGGCGCCGGCAAGACAACCCTGCTGAATGTCTGCTGCGGGTTGGTTCGGCCTGATCGCGGCGCCGTCCGCCTTGATGACGTCGAACTGTCGCGCCTGGGCCCGTGGAGCAAGGCAAACATCCGCAAGCACATCGGCTACGTCCCCCAGTCGGCCCAGTACAACCGCGAGATCCCGTACACCCTGCGAGAGGTGGTGACGATGGGCCGCACCAGTCTACGGGGTCTCTGCCGCCCCTTGCGCCGCCAGGACCATGAGGCGGCCGAACGCTGGATTGTCCGTCTGGGCCTGCAGGACAGGCAATCGCAGGTCTTCGGCAGTCTCTCCGGCGGCGAACAGCAAAAAGCCCTCATTGCACGAGCGATGGTCCAGGATCCTCAGATGCTCCTGCTCGATGAGCCCTGTGCGAATCTGGACTTCAGTTGGAAGCGCCGCATCACGGACATCATTGCGCAACTGTACAGCGAGATGAAGATGACCGTGCTCATGGTCTCCCATGAGACCGGCGTCCTGCCGGCCGAGTGCGAACGGGTGCTGCTGGTGCACGAGGGCCGGATCCTGGCCGATGGCCCGATGCGCAGCGTCTTCGCCGACGAGGCCTTCGAACGTGTGTACGGCTGTCAAATGGAACTCTACGAGGCGGCGGGCCGCCTGCACACCGTCAGTGTCGGACCGTCGGAGACGCTGTAGATATGGACTCCTTCTTCTATCTGGTCATGCTGGCGGGTGTGGTGGCCGGGGGCAGCACCGGTTTGCTCGGCGTCTACATCGTAGGCATGCGGATGCCGTTTATCGGCGTCTGCATCTCCCATGCCGCCATGGCCGGGGCCGTGTACTCAATCCTGCTCGGCGTCA
>DSDB01000489.1 GCA_011057845.1 Phycisphaerales bacterium
ATTCGCCAGCGTCTGAAGACCGAGCGGATTCCGGCGGGCTTGCAGGGGCCGGGGATCACACTGATCATCGCGGGATTGATGGCGCTGGCGTTTATGGGTTTTGCGGGCGTAACTTGACGCCCGGCGCGCAGAAAAAAGCCCCTGGGGTGCGGAGGGAGAGAGAGGAGAAGCGGGATAGCCCCAGAGGCTTATATGTCTACTGTCCATGCGCCGGAGCACGGCCAAAAGGCTCAGTGCCTTTCGCACGCCTGCTTCCGGTCAAAAATGGGCCGGGTTGGATTCGAACCAACGAAGGCTTACGCCAACGGGTTTACAGCCCGTCCCCTTTGGCCGCTCGGGCACCGACCCATTATCCGCATCCCCAAAACCGTAAAAACCGTGGATGCGGCAAGACCCTTCATTAGACGGCCGAACGCCGAGCCTGTCAAGTCCCCGGCTCAATTTCAGCGCAAAAAAACACGGGCTAAAATGTAAGCCTTTATTCTGCAATGATTTAGGGGCCATCTTGCGACACAGCAACCGTACAGCGTTCACCCCGCGACAAGGTGCTGAGCCGCGACACGACAAGGAATGCCGGGCAGGATGCCCCTGTCGAGGGCTACGTCTGCTTCAGCCACCGGGACCAGCCATCCACGGCCGTCATTGCCCCAAGAGTCTCTTGCCTCGCAGGATATGGTGGTAGTGCTGGGCGAAACGGTGGGCCTCGTCGCGGACGTATTGCAGGAGCTTGCGCGCCGGGGCATGGGAGGGCAGTTTCAGCGGCTCGTTTTGCCCCTGCAGGTAGATATCCTCCTGGCGTTTCGCAATCGCCGCCAGTTTCACCTTTCCCAGGACCTGCTCCGCATCGCCCGACCGCGACTCCTGTCGAACCATCCGGCGCAGCGCCGCCTCGGCGGCATGTAGATGCCCCAGGCCGCCGTCAATCAGTATCAGGTCCGGCCACAGTTCCTCGCCCCGCATCGCGTACTTATACCGCCGCCGCACCACTTCGGCGATCATGGCGTAATCGTCGATCCCCTCGACCGTTTTGATGCGGAACCGCCGGTAGCCGCTCTTGAACGGGCGGCCGTCGATGAACTTCACCAGCGAGCCGACGGCCTCCTGCCCGGCCAGGTTCGCTATGTCAATGCCTTCGATCATCCGCACGGCCACGTCCGTTTCCAGTATCCGCCGCAACTGCACCAGGGCCTCGGCCGGGTCCGTAGCAAAAACCTCCGGCTGGACGTGCTCGGCCGGGATGCCCCGGCGATCCAACCGCTCGATCAGGGTGATCCGATCCCGCAGTTCGGCGGCCTTTTCATAGCCCAGTCGCCCGGCCGCCTCGACCATCTCCGCGTTGAGCCGCCGCAGAAGCGTCGAGCGCTTCGACGTAAGGAACCGGATCAGGTCCGTGATACTCCGGCGATACTCCGGCTTGCCGATCCGCGCCCCGCAGGGGGCCGTACACTGCCGGATGCTGTGCAACAGGCACGGACGAAAGAACCGCCGTTTTTCGTTGTCTTCGCGGATCTCCAGGCCGCACGTGCGAAAACGGAAGATCTTTTGCAACTCCACCATCACCGCCCGCAGGTCCTTCGCCGACGCGAACGGACCAAACAGCCGCACGCCTTTTCCCCGCGGCTTCCGCGTGATATACACCCCCGGGAAGTCCTCGCCGGTCGTGATCTGAAGGTACGGAAATGTCTTGTCGTCCACCAGGTCCGTATTGTAGGGCGGGCGAATGTCCTTAATCAGCCGGGCCTCGTGGAGCATCGCATCGACCTCGGTCTCCGTCTCCAGGTACTCCACCGTCTCGATCCTGGCGGCCATCTCCGCAATCATCGGACTGCGGCTGGTCGCCAGGTCCGATCCCTCCTGAAAGTAGCTGGACACCCGCGAACGCAGGTTCTTCGCCTTGCCGATGTAGAGCACCTGATCGCCGGCAGCCTTCATGAAATACACCCCCGGGCCCGTGGGAAATCCCTTGAGGACCTGCCGTATCGCCTGTAACCGGTCTTTGTCGCGACGTGCCGCCATAGACTGCTCGTTGCCGGTCTAACTCATTGGAGCGCCTCGTACTTACCTGAGCTTTCAGATGGCTCTTTCCATTTCCGCGACTCAGCCACGGCGTCAAATCTCTTGTGTTCAGGCTTCATAGACGATGCCTAGCGCGTGAGGTCACAGGTCTTGACCATGGCGGTGGCCTCGATTTCGAAGAGCAGGTCGGGTCGGCAGATGTCGCAGATGCAGGTGATCCAGGGCCAGTCGAGGCGGTGCTTGAATTCATCAAAAGCGCGTTCGACGTCGGGGGTCTTGCAGTAGGCGATTGTCTGGACGACGTCGTCGTCGCGGACGTTCATGTCGCGCAGGACCGCGCGGACATTCTCGATGGTGGTCTCAATCTGGCCGGGGGCGTCGCCGATATGGGTGGTCGCGCCGGATTCGTCGATGGAGGCGGTGCCGGATACGTAGACCGTCGTGCCGGCGGGCGTGGGGGCCCGCGACGCCCGCGAGAAGGCCGAGCCGTACTCGTAAGCCGAGTGCTGCCGGCCGCCGGCGGAAAGCCGTTCAATAGCCCCAGCCGGGTCGATCACGGCCACGAGGTCCATCGAGCAGCCCGCGCTGTCGGCCGGGCCCAGCCCGATGCCCGTGCTGGCGGGCATAAAGGCGCTGCCATCGGGCCGGAGAATGCCCCGTTCGGTGAAGAAGCTGTTGCGCACGCTGTTGAAGGCGTCGTACCAGGCGAGGATATCGCCCAGCCACATCCACGTCCGCGGCACCGAGAGGAAGTCGCCTCCCAGGGTCCCAAGGGCCTTTTCAGCCTCGGTAAGCATCGCGCGGGCCTGTGCTTCGCGGCCGGGCGCCGAAGACATCGATACCCCCGAAACCGTCACATAGGCCAAGCGGGTCGTGCGGACGATTCGGCCACGGGGCGCTCCGGCGACCTCTATGGCCTGGATGTGGCTGTCGCAGGCTATGGCATGGACCGCGACAGCGGCCAGGGCTCCCGTGCGGCCGGGCCTGCAGCAGAGCAAACTCGGCGGCACGCCATCGTCGAGATCGCCGTAAATCTCGCCACGAACACGACTTAACTCGGCCATTGAGGCGGCCGGGGCGATGATCCACTCTTGGACAATTCGGGCTGAGCGGGCATTGAGCTGGTCTCGGACGGACTCGAACAGTTCACGGGCGGTCGTCGTCAAATCGTCGGCTGCGGTCGGCACGGCCGAGATGAACAACTCCGCCGCACCGGCTGATTCAACGTGTCTTGTCTGAACATCTACCGCCATTCAATCCTCAATTATGCCGCCCCACGATGGTGACTCCTGCAGTTGCTCCGTCGGCTGGAGAGGCTACGGGCCCACAGCCTTGGCGGGCGCGCCGACGGACGGACTGGATTTTAACCTCCGGAGCCCGCCGCGGCAAGCCGAATCAGAGGGCGGCAGGCGTGCGGGATGCCGGACGGTCGTCAGTGACCGGCAGGCTTGAGGGCATTCCAGACCTGATGATAGAGTTGCAGCGCCGCCGTGCATTCGGCCAGCATCTCTCGATCACGGCTCTTGTCGGCCAATTCAACGGCACGGCTCTCGAATGCGATGGCGTGATCGAACTGCCGCCGAGCGGCAAAACCCTGGGCCAGGAGATGGTGCAGGCTTGCGGAGGTGTCCACCGCGCGGTCCAGGGCGATGGCTTTCTCATAGAACACAACGCTCTCGTCGATATGGCCCTGCTGAGCCAAGGCCAGGGCAAGCGTATAAGGGGCCAGGGCGGTTGCCGGCGACAGTTCGACGGCGCGGCGCAAGTACGGCATGGCCGCGGTGCCGTCGCCTCCGTACAGGAGCGCCTGGCCAAGCCCCAGGTGCATTCGGCCGGCGTCGTATTGGCGGTCGAGGCCCGCCGGCATGGCGACAAGGGCGATGGCAATATGGCGGGCGGCCAGATCGAAGCGGCGCTGGTGAAGCAACGCCATGCCAAGGTCGTGGTGTACCAGAGGGTTGTTGGGGTCAAGCTGCAACGCCGTCTGAAGATGGGCGAACCCTTCCGGGTGATTCTGAGTGACGTTGTAGAGCAGGAAGCCCAGCTTCAGGTGGGCCTCTGCGTTACGGGGGTTGAGGTTGAGGGCTTTTCGGTACTCGACAATGGCCTGGTTGGGCTCGTTGCCGCGAAGAAAGGCGTTGCCTGCGCGGACGAAGGAATAATCGTCGAGGAAGTCCTCGTGAATCTTCGCAATGGCGCCGGAGCGGATATTCACGAATTCGGGGATATTGGCGGCCCGGTCGGCGGCGGTGAACTGGTCCAGGACGATAGGGGCGCTGGTGCGGCCGGCCTCGTCGAAATGGGCCAGCATCAACTGGGTGTAATCCGTATGGGCCTTGGAGGAGAATACCAGCCAGCGGCCGTTCGGGCTGAAGCTGTGCCAGGAGTTCATGCGGGCCGTGTTGCATTCCAGCCGCCGGGCGGTGCCGCCCTCGGCGGGAATGACGTACAGCTCGCTGTCGGGCTGCAGGAGCATGTAGCTGTTCGCCCGGCAGTAGACGATCCACCGCCCATCAGGGCTGTACCGGGCGAAGAAGTTGCTCATACCGTTATTCGAGGCGCCTTTAATGGGTTCCGCGACGCCGCCGCGACCTCCATTGAATGGGATACGGTACAGATCGAACTTGAAGGGCTTGCCGTCCTGGAGGAATTCCCTGCACTCCTCCGGAGTCAGCAGGACCTTGCCCTTGCCGCGGGTGTTCTGCAGTTCATAAGCCCGGGTCCGCGCGAAGACGATGGTCCGCCCGTCGGGGCTCCACGTCGGGTTGCTCTGGACGTAGTTGGGGTCGTCGGCGCCGGGCAGCGGATTGAACGAACCGGCCTGGCGGTCATAAACGCAGAGGATGCCCTTGATGGGGAAGAACAACTGGGAGAACGCCAGGGGCTCACGGGGTACGAAAACGGACTTGTCCTTGACGGTGCTGATCACGTAGCGGCCGTCCGGGGAGATCTGCGAAAGCAGCCCGAAGGTCTGCTCGCCGTCTTCCGGACGGTAAGAGTCCCAGGTGATGATATCGCTGGTGGCCAGGGTCATCTCGGCGGCCGTGCGGGTGATAACATAGGAACCCTTGCTGTTGGCGTAATCCACGTCCATCGCCAGGACCG